>CAMQOJ010000278.1 GCA_947003375.1 uncultured Lachnospiraceae bacterium | reverse complement strand
GAATTCTCCCCTTCCCCGGGGCCCCTTTCCTCCAGGCGCTTCATCTCCCGGGTCTTGCGGGTGAAGAGGCGGCTGTAGGCGCTGTATCCTTTGACACCGGTCTCCAGGCAGTAGTTCTCCAGCCGATCCGCCTCCTCCCAGGTCAGGTCCGCCAGGCCGCTGCGCAGATAGTGGAAGACAGACTCGTAAGAAAAATCCTTCCGATACAGCTCCAGAGCGCTCTTGATGTATTCTATCATGGGGTTCAGGGTAATCTTCCTGGTGCGGTCGATGTAGCAGGGAATGTCCATCTGGGCAAATTCCGTCTCTATATAAGGGGCGTACCCCGGCAGGTCACCCAGAATGACGGCAATGTCCCGAAAGGCCATCCCCTCCTCCCGGATCAGGCGGCAGATTTCCAGGCCGGTCTGGCGTACTTCCTCTTTCGGATCCGTGGTCTCAAAGAGTTGGATTTCCTCCCCGTCCTCCCCCTCACAGGGGCTTTGGCCGAAGCGGAACAGATGCTTTTCCAGATGCCGCAGGGCAGGGGCTTTCCGGAAACGGTGGAAGGTATTGTACCTGACAAGGCAGCTCGGTTTCCCGGAAGCTCTCCCTTCTTCTGCCCGAGCGATGGGGGCCGCCCCTTCCGGCACAGGGAGAATCAATACGTCCTGTCTGCGCTCCACGGAGAGCGCCTCCGCCTGCCTGCCCAAATCCGCCACTGTCTTTTTGCTCAGATAGAACAGGTTCTGCTCTCCCTCCGGTACATAAGGATCCTCCTCCCCCATGGTCAGCGAGACGATCACCTCTCCACATAGGCACATCAACTGAGAGATTACCCGGGTCTGTATGGGCGTAAAGCCGGTAAAGCCGTCGAATACCACCACGCTTCCCGGCAGGAGCCCGGACTTCGGCATGGCCCGGCGCACCACGTCCAGAGTCTCCTCGGTGGTGATGAAATTGCCCTGAATGTATTCCAGAAAGCCCCTGTACAGCGTCGCAAGGTCTCTCAGCTTCTGCACCAGGGCGCCTCTCTTTTCCGCGAAAGCAATCAGCTTCCCCACATCCTCCACGCCGATGCCGTACTGCATGAATTCGGAGATGGCGCTCTTCACCTCGTGGATATAGCCCTGTCTGTGGAGGAAGCTCCCCAGGGTGGGCAGTTCCTCCTTCAGGCTGGCCGCCACCTTCTGGAGCACCAGGCTTTTGCCCGTGTCGTCCAGCACGGGAATCTCCCGGCCGCCCACCTCCTCCAGGATGCGGTGGCCCAGGCGCCCGAAGCTGAGCACGTCTATGTTCAGGATGCCGCCCCGGTCGCTCAAGAGCACCAGGTCCTTCTGGGTCTGCATGGTGAACTGGTCGGGCACGATGATCAGGAAGTTCTGCCTGGGGTTCTGCAGGGCCCGGCGGGTAATCTCTTCATATAACATACGGCTTTTTCCGGCTCCGGAGGGGCCGAAGTAGAATTGCAGGCTCATAAATATCCGAATCCTTTCTTGCATTCAGACAGGACAGCGCCAGGCCCGGCAGCTCCCCGGCCACGGCGCTGCCGCCTAGGGCGCTTCCGAGACGCTGATGCCGTCATGCCTTCAAGTCCAGCTCCACCGGGCAGTGGTCGGAGCCGAAGACGTTCGGGTGAATCTTCGCGTCCGCAAGGCGCTCCCTCAGGCTCCCGGAGGTGACGAAGTAGTCGATGCGCCAGCCTACGTTCTTCTCCCTGGCCCGTCCCATGTAGGACCACCAGGAATAGGCATCCTTCAGATCCGGATAGAAATGGCGGAAGGTGTCCACGAAGCCGTTTTCCAGCACCCGAGTGAAGCACTCACGCTCCTCGTCCGTGAAGCCGGCATTGCGGCGGTTGGACTTGGGGTTCTTCAGGTCAATCTCCTTGTGTGCTACGTTCAGGTCGCCGCAGTAGATGACGGGCTTCTCCTTCTCCAGGCCCCTGATATAGTCCAGGAAAGCCGCCTCCCACTCCATGCGGTAGGCCAGCCTCGTGAGCTCTCTCTGGGAATTGGGCACATATACCGTTATGACGTAATAATCTTTATATTCTGCCGTTATGACCCGGCCCTCGTGGTCATGCTCCTCCACGCCGATGCCGCAGCTCACCTTCAGCGGCTCCTCCTTTGTGAAGAGGGCAGTGCCCGAATAGCCCTTTTTCTCCGCGTAGTTCCAGTATTGATGATAGCCGGGCAGGTCCAGCTCTATCTGGCCGCCCTGCAGCTTGGTCTCCTGCAGGCAGAAGATGTCCGCGTCCGCCTCCTTAAAATATTCCAAGAAGCCCTTCTGCACGCAGGCACGCAGGCCGTTCACGTTCCAGGATATCAGTTTCATCTCTTTCCTCGTTTCCGCCCCGTGCGGCTCGCGCGCAGGAGCTGTTTCCTTTTCCAATATCATAACACGGCCAGGGTTTTTGCGCCAGTGCATCGTCCACTTTTCTTCTTCCAGGCGCAAAACTTCTGTTGAATCCCGCAGGGTATCATGCTATACTGGGGGAAGATTTTAGATTTGGGTTAAAAAGGGGGGATATGCGGATGTTAATTCAGTTGGTGGCAGAGGCCACGGAATGTGATTTCAAAGAGGCATTGGAGACAAAAAAGCCCAAAAGCTGGTTAAAAAGTGTCAGCGCATTTGCAAACGGTATCGGCGGGACATTATTTTTCGGTGTCGCCAACGAGACCTCTGTCATAGGACTCGAACATATCCAAGAGGCGGCTGAATTTATCAGCGAAACTGTCAAAGCCCGCATCGTGCCGCTCCCCAATATCATCCTGGTACCGCAGAGACAGGATGAAAAGGACTTCCTCGCCCTGATTGTCAAGCCCGGGCGTGCAACACCCTACTATTATTCCGCAGATGGTGTCCGCCAGGCTTATATCCGACTGGGAAACCAAAGCGTCCCCGCGCCGGAGCATATCCTGCATGAACTGATTCTGCGGGGCACGAACCAGACCTATGACGCAGTCCCCACTTCGCTGCGCAAGGACGACTACAGCTTTACGTTATTGGAAGCCACCTATCTGCAGCGCACGAAGCTTAGGTTCGAAGCCACAGATTACCTTTCGTTTGGCCTTGCCACGGAGACTGGTTTCCTGACGAGAGCGGGGTCTCTTTTGACCGACCAGCATATCGTCTATAATTCAAGGATATTCTGTACGCATTGGAACGGGCTGGAGAAGGGTTCTGTATTCGAAGATGCCATTGATGACAAAGAATATGAAGGCAATCTGATATATTTATTACAGAATGCAGGGGATTTCATCCGGAACAATTCACAGGTGAGGTTCGCGAAAGCAGCTACGGAAAGAATCGACAAACCGGACTACGCCGAACGGGCAGTGACCGAAATCCTCGTGAACTCCTTGATTCATCGCGACTATCTAGCCATGGGCAGCGAAATCCATGTCGATATGTTCGATGACCGAATGGAGATATCTTCACCCGGCGGAATGTTCGGCGGAATTCCTGTTCAGAATCAGCCAATCGACCAAATCAAATCTGACAGACGGAATCCCGTGATTGCAGATTTGTTCCATCGTATGAAGTATATGGAGCGGCGAGGCAGCGGATTGCGCAAGATTCTGAATGAAACCTCTAAGCTTCCCGGGTATACGGATGCGATGAAGCCCGTTTTCTATTCTACTCCCACTTCATTCACCGCAATACTCAAAAACATAAATTATAAAACGCAAAAAAGCAACCAACAAGCGAACCAACAAGTAAACCAACAAGTAAACCAACAAGCAAACCAACAAGTAAATATATCAAAAGCTATCCTGGAATTTTGCGAAATCCCCAAAAGCAAGAAAGAAATTGCAGCTCATATGGGATTCAAGGACCTGCGGCATTTTTCCTCCCGCTACCTAAAGCCATTGATCGACAGCGGAAGCTTACGGATGACAATCCCTTCCAGCCCCAGGCACCGGAACCAAAAATATATCACAGACTACGACACTAAGGCGGGCGACTGAAATGAATGCAGATTTGAACCGGTTAAGACGCAAAAAACTCTTCCTCTTCGACATAGACGGCACCCTGGCCCTGGGGGATACCCTCTATGAGGGCAGCGCCGAGCTTCTGGCGCACATCGACGCGGTCGGAGGCAGGGCCTATTATATCACCAACAACTCCACCCGCAGCGGCCAGGATTATGTGGAGAGGTTCCGCAGGGCCTTCCGTCTGGAGGCCACCGAGGACCAGTTCATCACCTCGGGCTACATGACGCTGCGGTTCCTGCGGGAGCATTTTCCCCAGGGGAAAATCTTCGTCCTGGGCACGGCCTCCTTCACAGCGGAGCTTGAGAAGAACGGGCTGCGCGTCACGGAAACCGCAGACGGGGATATCGACTGCATCGTAGCCGCCTATGACAGCGAGCTGACCTACGAAAAGCTGATACAGGCCTGCAGGGCGCTCTCCACCACGGACGCGCCTTTCTACGGCACCAATCCCGACCTGTGCTGCCCCATCGACTTCGGCTTCGTCCCGGACTGCGGCGCCATCTGCAACATGCTCACGGACGCCACCGGCAGGAAGCCCGTCTACCTGGGCAAGCCCAGCGCCAGCGTGGTAGAGCTGTGCCTTTCCCTGTCCGGTTTTTCCAGGGAGGAGACTCTGGTGGTGGGGGACAGGCTCTACACCGACATCGCCTGCGGCATCAACGGCGGCGTGGACACCTGCGTGGTGTTCACCGGGGAGGCGAAGCCGGAGGACATGGCGGACACCCCCTATCCCGCGGACTACTGCTTCTCCGATATAAAAGAGCTCCTGATGCACTGCACCGGAGCCCTGTAATCGCATATAACATCACATATCTGTAGTCAACTCGTCCCACAGGAGCGGCAGCCACGCTGCTGCTTTCCGAAGCCTTCCCGCCCTGTATGCGATGCGCCCCATCAGCCCCTTCCCGCGCTCCAACGCTCCGAGCAGCGGGCGGGCCTCTGTCTGCGAATCATGCGCCTCAGGCAATGCCCTTCTCAATGATGCCGAAGCCCAGGGGATAGGGCCCGGTGTGCACGCTGATGGTGGCCCCGATCTGGTAGATGGGGATGTCCTCCCAGCCCACGTCATATCCCTGGCCCCTTAGGACTTCCAGCGTGCGCTCCCGGAAGGCCACGGCCTCCTCGTAGTCGTACCCGAAGCCGACGGCGATGCTGTAGCGGCCGATGGCCCGCCCGTTCTCCTCCAGGTAGTCCAGCAACAGGCTGATTGCCTTCTCCGTGGTACGCTTCCTGCCCCTGCCGATGCCCGAGGGGAAGATTTCCCCCTCCTTCAGGGTGATTACCGGCCGGATGCCCAGAACGCTGCCCGCCACCGCCGACACCTTGCCGATGCGCCCGCCATGCTTTAGATATTCCATATCTCCTACGGTAAAGAAAATCCTTCCGGTGCTCTTAATCTCCTCCAGCCTGGCCACGCATTCTCTGTAGCCCATCCCGCTGTCCCGAAGCTTCACCGCCTCCAGCACGTAGAGGCCCTGGAGCACGGTGTTTATGGTGGCATCGATCACGGTAATCTCCGCCTCCGGCCAGGTCTCACCCACGATTGCCCTGGCGTTCAGCGCGGACTGCATGGAACCGCTGAACTTGGTGGTAATGCAGATGCAGATGACCGGAGTCCCCTGCTGCGCATAAGGTGTGAAGGCATCGACATAGTCCTGCGTGGAGGGCATAGAGGACTTGGGGTATACGCCTTTCCTGTCCACCATCTGCTGATAAAAATCCCTGATGCCGATTTCCACATTTTCCTTCAGATAATGCTCGTCATCGAAGGAGACGTAGAAGGGTACCACCGTGATGTCCTTCTCTGCCGCCAGTTCCTTCGGCAGATCGCAGGAACCGTCGCTGATGATATGATATGCTTCGCTCATAAACTCGTTGCCTTTCGTAAGGAATTCTAAAATTTATCTTCGGTTGCGAAAAACCGCTCTCGCTTCCCACAACTGTTTTATAGAGTATAGGATACCA
>CAMQOJ010000277.1 GCA_947003375.1 uncultured Lachnospiraceae bacterium | reverse complement strand
CTATAGCGATGTCTATTAAACGAGTTATTTGACAGAGAATCATTGTATATAATATCACTGAAAGACAAGCATTCGCCGAAACGCACAGGGGGTAGCCACATGAAATATCTGCACATCCGGTTAGAGGAACTTTTGTCCGAACATGGACTTTCCAAAAAGAAAGTCTGCTCCGCGCTGGACATCGAGCGCACCAATTTCAACCGATATTACCGCGATGAATTCCAGCGCATCGACGCCAATCTGATCCTGAAGCTTTGCGAATATTTTGACTGCACGGTGGGCGATTTATTTGAAATCCGGGAAAGGTGAAAGAGAAGCCCTTCCCTCCGGCTACAGGACGATCCGCAGCAGCGTAAGCAGCAGTATGGCGATGAAAAGAATCTGGAACAGGGCATCTCCCACATAGGTGTCCCCATCCGCATCATCCGTTTTAAATACACCGGGGTTCTGCCGGAACATGCCGCACTGCAGCCCCTCCACGTACCAATTCCAGCCGGAGGGGCCTGAATAGAGCTGCACCTCGGGGGATTTCAGGTAGAGATGCACGGGGACCCGGTAGGCGCCGGTCTTTATCTCTGTGCCGCATTGAAAGCCCTCTTCTATCTTCTCAATGACCAGATAATACCTTTTCCGATAATAGACATGTCCATGGCGGCCCCTGAAGGGAACCCTCTCCGACTCGATGCGCCTGATGATGCCAAGGCAGCGTCTCCCTTTGGCAATGGCCTCCCGCCGCTTCTTCCGGCAGCGCAGGGCCGCCCGGCCTTTTATGTACGCCACGTACAGCGGCAGCGCCCCGCTCAGCAGAAATACGGCAGCGTTGGCTCCGCTCGTCGCCCCGCTTCCCAGGCCATGGAACAGCGCGCCGTACCAGACCGCCGCGAACGCCAGTAATAAGAACATGTCCCTCAGCTCTTCCTCTGCGGGCAGGATCCTCCTGTGAAACATCTGTCCCTATCCCCTCTGTGCAAGCAGCCACGCCAGGATGTGGATGGCCTGCTGGAACTGGCCCTTATCAATCATTTCCTGGATTTCAGAGGCGGAATATCTCCTGACGCCCAGGAATTCGGTCTCGTCCAGGTGCTGTGCCCCCGCCTTGCGGCAGTTCTCTGCCATGAAGATATAGGCGTAGTTGTCCTCTATGGTGGCGTTGGAGGGGATGGCGCACAGAAACCTCCATTCGTCCGATTCATAGCCGGTCTCCTCCAGCAGCTCCCGCCTGGCCGCCTCCAGCGCGTCCTCCGCCACGTCGGGGCCATGCCCTGTGCCGTACTGTCTGCCGTCCTTGCGTTCGATGCCGCCTGCGGGGAATTCCGTGGTCACCTGCCTGATGCCCTGGCGGAACTGCCTGACGCAGAGATAGTTCCCCTCTTCGTCCGATGCCACGATGATACAGTAGTCCCGGCGGCTATAGCTGTAAAAAGGCCCGAAGACCTTTCCGTCCGGGAAGCGGTAATCAGAGCGCCTGAAGTCAATCCATTCATCCTGTACGATATGCTCCGTGCTGATTTCCTCCCAGGCCAGATTTTCCCGCGTATCCGCCGCTTCTACCGCACCATCGGAATTTTCCGATGCCATGCTTTCTTTTTCATTGCTGTCCTTATTCTTATCCATTTCCCTAACCTCCTGATGAGTGCCTCCAAGGCGCCGATTCCGGTCCTACGGTCCCCGGACGATGTTTAAGCAATCCTGCCTTATTTCCGAAGCGCTGCCTTGCCGCCCAATTTCCCTGCCGCAAGGCAGACGCCATTCCTGATCTGTAAATCGGCTGTCTCTGTCCGCCTAACATGATAGCACAAAGCCGACCCTCCTGCAACAGATTCCTTTGAGAGTCAAAGTTCTGCTGCTCCACGGCAATGGTCCTGAGGCCGAAATAGGAGGATACTTTGTCCTCTCCCAGTCCTACCGTCATTTCGTATGGATAAGGATGCTCTGTCGTCCACAGTATGGGCTGATAGCAGGTTCCGTCCGCCAGAGGGATTCGGGAAAGGTCGATTTCCACCGTGTCTCTCTGCCCATGCACCGTATGGAGGCTGCCGTCATGGAGCTTTATGGTGACGGACAGGCCTGCTTTTCCTGCGTCACTGTCGCTGGCTGCGTCTGTCCTGTGTCCGCTGCCCGCTGTCCCCTTATCGCTTTGCAGACTTTCCTCTCCCGCTGTCGGGCCATCGCCAGCAGCAGCCGATCCGCTTTCAGCATGGGGCGATTTTTCTGCTGTTTCCTCCGCGGGTTCCCCTCCGCCACGAATCGCCCGTTCAGGAAAACCTCCGCAAAATAGCGGAAGCTTTATACCGTCTATAAAAAACTATACCGATATTTTTTCGGAAATCCCCTGTGGTTGCTGGGATTTCAGGAAATGTCGGTATAGTTTTTTTGTCGGTATAAGTCGTGCTATCCGCTTCCATTCTGCGCAGGTGCCTGTCCCCTGTATTCTGGTACTTCTTTATCGTGCTGGGCATTCCTTTTCTGAACAGGGCCTGGCGCAGCAGCCGGTTTACGGAATTCGTCCTGTTGGTGTCCCTGTGCTGCGGCTCTGTCCTGCTCTTCTATGGCCTGGCAATCCTGTTTCACAGGCTATCGCGCCACAAAGGATGACTCCGTCCGGCCGGAGAGTTCTGCACTGGGCGTACTTTAAACTACGCCCTTCTGCAGCATGACATTGGCGTACAGCGCGCCCTCCCCGGTGGCCACGATGGCATACGCCTTTGCGGCCTCCTCATAGAAGGCGAACCGCTCTATGTGGCCGATGGCCGCCGCCCCCCTGGCGTCGGCGGCCTGTACCAGCTTCTCGTACTCCTCCCAGATCGGGGTCTCCACCTTATCCCCGGGCACCACCTCCATCAGGTTCACGGGCTTCTCCACATAAGTGTCCAGCGGGAACAGCTCCAGCACGGCCTTCAGGACCTCACAGGCCCCATGCCCGTCCATGCGGATCACTTTGGCGTCCTTCCCCACGGATTCGGAGGGGAAGTTCCCGTCTGCGATTACAATCCTGTCTCCATGTCCCATCTCGCACATCACCTTCAAAAGCTCCGGTGACAAAATCTTCGGTATCCCTTTCAGCATCCCTTTTTCCTCCATTCCATTTTTTTCGCTCTCAGGCCTGTCGGCCCTTTTTCCCTATTTTACCATCCTTTTCCATAAAAGCATACCCTGCAAAATGCCGCTGCAGCTTACTGTGAAATCTCGTCCAGCACCTGCCTGGCCGCCTGTATCTTCTCCCGGTCGGTACGGAATATCTCGTATTCCCCCAGCCCCGGCACACCCATGGACACGTCCTGCTTCCTATAGGACATGGCACTGTCCAGCACGTTCTTCCCGGACATGTGATAGCTTGTGGCCCCAGTGGCGGGAATCATCTGCCGAATCACGGCAGCGTCCACGCCGCCGCCCGCCATGATGTCCACCTGACCGGCACTCTCCCGCACCAGGTGGGCAATCAGCTCCCTGCCCTTGGTGCAGTCGGCCTTCTGGCCGGAGGTGAGGATGGTCTGGACTCCCAGGCCCTTGGCCTGCTCCAGAGCCTCATAGGGATCCCGGCACATGTCGAAGGCCCGGTGAAGGGTCATGGACATGTCCCCTGCCGCCTCCCTGAGAGCCTTTATCCGCTCCGTGTCCAGGGAGCCGTCCGGCAGGAGGCACCCCACCACCACGCCCTCCGCACCGAGCTGCCTGTACAGCTCCACACTGCGCAGTATGATACCAAACTCATGCTCCGTGTACAGGAAGTCGCCGTACCGGGGACGAATCAGCACATGAATCCTGATGTCCGTCAGCTCCCTGACCTTTTCATACAATGCCTGCTCCGGGGTGGTGCCGCCTATAATAAGGTTACCGCACAGCTCCAGGCGGTCCGCCCCTCCCGCTACGGCTTCCACCGCAGATTCCGGGGAATCCACGCATGCCTCCAAAATGTATCTCTTCAAACGAATCCTCCTCTCCAGGCCCTGTGCCTGTCCATGCTCCGCTCAATCATCCGCCGTCATATACTCACAAGCGGTAAAATATACTACCGGTTCACGGTACTTTCCGCTCGTGAGCCGGACGACTCGGCATACTTTAAGCCGTCAGTATAAATCAGGGCCGCCGCAAAGCGGCAGCCCCTTTCCATATGCGCCGGCGCGGCTGTCGTCAAACTGCCGCAAGCCCGGAAGAATGCCTGTACCACAGGTATCCTTCTCACGCTCCGTACACTTCCGCCACGTATCTTTTCAGGTTCTCCAGGCCGATGGCCACGCCCTTGACGCAGTCCTCCATGCCCTCGAACTCGATGGCTATGTACCCGTCATACCCTGCGCCCTTCAGGGCCCGCAGACACTGTACTACAGGAACGTCTCCGTGTCCCACGATGGTGCCCCGCAGGAAATTGCCGCCCCTGGAGAGGAAGAAGCCCTGGCCCGGGTTGACCCCCTGGCCGCTCTTTACGATGAAGTCCTTGGCATGGACATAGAACGCGTAGGGCGCGCACCTGCCCACGGCCGTCACGGGGTCGTCGTCCGCGCAGAGGAAATTGCCCATGTCCACAAGCTGGCCGAAATTGTCGCTGGCCACCGTGTTGATCAACTTCTCCACCCGTAGGCTGTCCTGGGAGAAAAAGCCGTGGTTCTCGGTCATGGTCCTGATGCCCTTCTGCGCCGCGTACTCCGCCACGGCCCGGCAGCCCTTTGCCAGGCGCTCCACCACATTGTCGTATCCCTGATAAGTGCGGTTCGCAATCCCGCCTGTCACGTCATGGCGCATGGTAGGGCAGCCCAGGATGGCGGCGATGTCCACCTGACCCTTGAGGCGCTCCACCTCGGCCTCCAGGTCGCCGCCGCTGCCGTTCAGGAAGTCGGCCCCCACGGCGTAGTTGGAGATGGCCAGGCCCACCCTGTCGGCCTCGGCGCGCAGCTTTTTGGCGTACTCTGTCGGGTCCTCGTCCTCAGGGAAGGCGAAGTCCACGTACTCGATGGCGTCGAAGCCCATCTCCTTCACCTTTTCGATGCAGGAGAACGGCGTCAGCCTGCCGTCCTGGATATACTGCATGAAGCTATATACACTGACTGAAAATTTCATTTCATTTCCTCCTATTCACGACAACAGAAAGTTCGCTTTCCATTGTAAAAGCCGCTCCGTAAATACCAAAAACTTTTAACTGTTAAGCAGTATAATTTATCAAGCCATTCAGGAAATCTACGGCCAGACGGATATCTCCCTCCGGATCGTCGCCAACCTCGCGCTCGATGGTGAGGAATCCGTGATAGCCTATCTCGTCCAGGGCCTTCAGGTAATTCTTGAAGTCCACGCCGCCCTTGCCCAGAGGAAGCTCCGCGAAGGAAGGGCTTGCCAGCATCTCCGCCTCCACAAGGCCGTAGACCTCCTCGGGATTGCGGTAGTAGTTGCGCACGCCGTCCTTGGCATGGGTATGCACGATGTAGTCCTTCAGATTATGTACCGCCTGGACGGGATCGTCGCCGGTGACCATGATCAGGTTGGCGGGATCTAAGTTCACCGCCACGCCGGTGGAGTGCAGGCCGTCCAGGAACTGCTTCAATGTGGCAGACTCCTCGGGCCCTGTCTCGATGGCGAAATGCGCGTTCAGGGAATCCGCGTACTCGGCCAGCTTGAAGCACGCCTCCTGCATGATCTTGTAGCGGTCATGGCCGGGATCCGCGGGGACCACGCCGATGTGGGTGGTGACGATGTCCGTCTCCAGATCCTTTGCCAGCTCCAGGATGCGCATGGACTTCTCGATCAGCCCCGGATTCAGCTCGGGATTGTGGAAGCCCTTCCCCAGATCCCCGCAGAGGGCGGAGAACACCAGCCCCTCCGATTTCACCATATCCAGAAGCTCCTTCCGCTTCCCCCCCGTAAGCTGCTCCGGGGTGTGCTCGCCGTCCACCGCATACATCTGTATGCCCTTAGCGCCGACCTCCCTTGCCTCTGTCTCTTATACACATCTCCGAGCCCACGAGACAGATGAGGATCTCG
>CAMQOJ010000276.1 GCA_947003375.1 uncultured Lachnospiraceae bacterium | reverse complement strand
GGGCGGGGACAGCAAGGGAATCGACCTGGAGCTGTTCTCCACCTGGGGGATTAATGACAGGAACAATGCCTTTGTCATAGAGAATGTCCTGCTCTTCGTGCCTTACGGCTTTCTGGCGGGCTTTGCCTTCGGGCGGTATCGCAGGTTCCTGCCCTGTCTGGCGCTGGGGGCTGCGACGAGCCTGGGCATCGAGACGCTGCAGCTGATCACGGGGAGAGGGTTCTTCCAGATAGACGACATCTTGACCAATACGCTGGGAGCTGTCCTCGGATTTCTGCTCTACAGGCTTTTTAAGCTGTTCGGGAAAAGATAGTGGCAGAGAAGGGCTGCCCGGGGCGGTGGGTGATTACGGAAATGTAGTCGAAATTTTATGTAGCAGTGACCGCCTTATGCGGTCAGATAGCTGCGCATGGAGCGCAGGGCGTTCTTTTCCAGCCGGGAGACCTGGGCCTGGGAGATGCCGATGGCTTCCGCCACCTCCATCTGGGTCTTGCCCTCAAAAAAGCGCAGGGAGATGATTTCATGCTCCCGGGGGTTCAGGCGCTTCATGGCTTCGCTGAGGGAGAGATGTTCCACCCAGTTCTCTTCCTTATTTTTTTTGTCGCTGATCTGGTCCATCACATAAAGGGTATCGCCGCCGTCCGTGAGGATGGGCTCGTATAGGCTCATAGGGTTCTGGATGGCATCTAAGGCGTAGGCGATGTCCTCCTTGGAGATGCCGATTTCTGTGGCAATCTCCTCGATGGAGGGCTCTTTCAGGTTCTTCCTGGTCAGGGCGTCCTTGGCGTAGATTGCCTTATAGGCGGTATCCTTCAGGGAGCGGGATACGCGCATGGCGCTGTTGTCCCGCAGGAACCTTCGGATCTCTCCGATGATCATGGGCACGGCATAGGTGGAAAACTTCACGTTCAGGGAAGTGTCGAAATTGTCGATGGCTTTGATCAGGCCGATGCAGCCGATCTGGAACAGGTCGTCCACGTTCTCGTTGCTGGAAGAGAAGCGCTTGATGACGCTTAAGACCAGCCGCAGGTTCCCTTCGATATAGGCTTCCCTGGCCCTTTCGTCGCCCGCCTCGATCTGCTGGAACAGAGCTTCCTTTTCCTCTGCCTTCAGCAATGGGAGTTTCGAGGTGTTCACCCCGCAGATTTCCACTTTTCCCTGTGTCATTTCCTTCCTCGTTTCTGCGCATGGGGCGCGTTGGATTATAGTGGTAGTATGTGCCCGGCGCGGAAAAATATTCATGTCCGCCGTTCTCATTTTCCCTATGTGCCGCATACATGTAATAGTAAGGATTTTTCCATGAGGAGGGCTTCCTGTGCTCTATTCGGAACTGAAATGCAAGGATGTGATCAACATCAAGAACTGCAAAAAGCTGGGCAGGGTATGCGACCTGGAGTTCGACCCCTGCAGCGGCTGCATCTGCAAGATCATGGTGCCGGGGGGCAGCAGGGTGTTGGGATTCCTGAATTGTGAGCCCAACATCGTGATACCCTTTAAGGACATCAGACAGATAGGGCCGGACATTATTCTCGTTGACATTCCCTGCTGAATATGGTACGTTAAACGTAACAAAAGACGAGCGCTATACATGAAGCATGGATTGGTATGTGCGCCGAAGCGCACAGGGGGTGTACAGATGAAATGTCCTTACTGTAATCGCGATAATACAAGGGTAATCGATTCCCGCCCGGCGGAAGAGAACAATTCTATCCGCCGCAGGCGGGCCTGTGATGAATGCGGGAAGCGTTTTACCACCTATGAGAAGATCGAGACTATCCCTCTGATCATCATCAAGAAGGATGAGAACAGAGAGGCTTACGACCGCGCCAAGATAGAGGGCGGTCTGCTGCGGGCCTGCCACAAGAGGCCTGTGAGCGCCCAGCAGATTACCCAGCTGGTGGACGCGGTGGAGAACGAGATTTTCAACAGGGAGGAAAAGGAAATCAGCAGCCAGGTCATAGGGGAGCTTCTGATGAACAAGCTCAAGGATCTGGATGCGGTGGCCTATGTGCGCTTTGCCTCCGTGTATCGGGAGTTCAAGGACGTCAATACCTTTATGGACGAGCTGAAGAAGATGCTCGAATAGGTTGGACTTGCACCAATCTGAATGTTATTTTTTCCGTAGGAAACGGTAGAGGCAGCCCAGGTAGAGTACACCTAGGGTCAGCTGGCTGACCAAAAGCCCCCATAAAAAGCCTCTGACTCCTACCTGGGGGACGGCCAGGAAGACGAAGGCCAGGCGGATCAGCAGGCATACCACGTTCATGACGAAGGTGTGCCCGGCCAGGCCCAGCCCCTGCAGGATGCTGGAGAGGGTGGTGTCCAGGTAGAGGAAGGGGCAGATGAAGCCCAGGGTAGTGATGAAATATCCCGCCAGGGGGCTGTCGAACACATTGGCTCCGATCCATCCGCCGAACAGGACGAAAAAGCCCAGGCATCCAAAGCCCATGAGGCCGCAGTATTTCACGGTGCGCACCGTGGCGCTCCGGACGGCGCCCATGTTCCCCAGGGCATAGTTCTCCGAGATAATCGGCAGCAGCAGCACGGCCACGGAGCTGGTCAGGGCATTGGGGAAATAGATGAATGGCATGGCCATGCCGGTGAACACACCGTACACGCTTAGGGAGGTGGCGGTGTCATAGCCATAGAGCCGGAGCTTTGCGGGGATGGACACGGCCTCTACGCTCTGCAGGAGGATCAGCACGATGCGGTTGGCGGTCAGCGGCAGGGCCATAGCCATGAGCTTCCCCCAGAGGGCGGAGCCGGACGGGCCCGAGAGGCGGGAGGGAACAGGGAAAGGCTGCCACCGTGAATCCCGGGGACGGCGAAAGGTGGGGATTCCGTCCGGCCAGATTGCGGCGATGGTCAGCAGCATGGAGGCGAATTCCCCCACGGTGAGTCCCAGGACAGCCACGCTGATAGACGGCGTCCCGCCCGCCGCCAGGATGCGGGAGGATACTATGTACACGCAGCCCACCCGGGCAATCTGCTCCAGAAGCTGGGCCCCTGCCGGAACCCCGGCTTTTTTTATGCCGTAAAAGTAACCGTTGATGCAGGAATGCACGGCGCTCAATGGCACGGAGAAGGAAAGAATGCGCAGCATGGAAGCCGTACGTGGCTCCTGCAGGAGGCTCGCGGAGACCTGGTCCGCGAAGAGGAACAGCACTGCGTTGCAGGCAAGGGACAATGGCAGGGATACGAGAAGTCCCAGCACAAGGGGGCGCAGGGAGGGCTTTTTGCTGGTGGCTGCCTGTTCCGCCACCAGCTTGGAGATGGCGGTCTGGTATCCGGCGGCGGTGAGGGAGAAGGACAGGGACAATACTGGGCTTAAGAGCTGGTAGATGCCCATTCCCTCCTCCCCGAACAGCCGGGAGAGATAGATACGGTACAGGAAACCGATGATTCTGCTGACGATGCCTGTGGCAGTAAGGATAAAGGTGCCCACAATCAGGGGATGACGTTGCTTTGCTTTCATAATGAAGGGAGGAAACTTTCGTTTTTCCCATTATATTCCCCTTGGACAGTTGACAGAACAGACATGCGATGCTATACTGTCCATAAACCTATTAAAAAGGTATGAAATTAAAGGCCCTGCGAATCCTGCCGCCGGGAGCGGTAAAGCTGTATCCGGGCGGTTCATGCGGGACAGAAAGCGGAGAGGAACGTGAAATGATATATTTAGACAATGCGGCTACCACCAGGACGGCTCCCGAAGTGGTAGAGGCTATGATTCCCTTTTTTACGGAAATGTATGGCAACCCGAGCGCCATCTACTCCCTGGGCTCTGCCGGGAAAAAGGCCATTAACGAGGCCAGGAGGACCATTGCCGGGGCCATAGGAGCAAAGCCGGAGGAAATCTATTTCACGGCAGGCGGGACGGAGGCGGACAACTGGGCCGTCAAGGCAGCGGCGGAGAGCCGCAGCGGGAAGGGGAAGCATATCATCACCACGAAGATAGAGCACCATGCCGTCCTGCACAGCTGCGCATATCTGGAAAAGAGCGGCTATGAGGTGACCTATCTGGACGTGGACGGAGACGGTCTGGTGGATACCCGGGCTCTGAAAGAGGCAGTTCGGCCCGACACCATCCTGATCAGCGTCATGTTCGCCAACAATGAGATCGGGACCATAGAACCGATTCGGGAAATCGGGGCCATCGCCAGAGAACATGGCATCCTGTTCCATACGGACGCTGTCCAGGCTTTTGGGCAGGTTCCCATCGATGTGGAGGAGATGAACATCGATATGCTCAGCGCCAGCGCTCATAAGCTGAATGGTCCCAAAGGCACAGGCATGCTCTATATCCGCTCCGATGTGAAAATCCGTTCCTTTGTACACGGCGGGGCCCAGGAGAGGAACCGCAGGGCCGGCACGGAGAATGTTCCGGGCATCGTGGGCTTCGCCGCGGCCGTTCGGAGGGCACAGCGCATCATGGAGGAGAAAGCCCGGAAAGAAAGGGAACTTCGTGATTATCTGATTGGGCGGATTGAAAGGGAGATTCCCTACTGCCGCCTGAACGGCCATCGCGAGAAGCGCCTTCCTGGCAACGTGAACATTTCCTTCTGTTTCATTGAGGGGGAATCCCTGCTGATCATGCTGGATATGAGGGGCGTATGCGCCTCCAGCGGCTCGGCCTGTACCTCCGGCTCGCTGGATCCCTCCCATGTGTTGCTGGCGATTGGCTTGAAACATGAGGAGGCCCACGGGTCGCTCCGCATGACGCTTTCGGAGGAGAATACGAAGGAGGAGCTGGACCAGGTGGTGGGGCATCTGAAGGAGATTGTGCAGCGGCTGCGGGACATGTCGCCTCTGTATGAGGATTTCATGAAGTCCCGAAGGGACAGGACATAAGGAATTATGCAGTTCAGGAAGACATGAGGATGCGAAGCCTTTAAACGAAGCGGCATGGGGCGGCATCCGTGGAAATCACAGGACGGACAGGAGGCTACTATGTACAGCGAAAAAGTGATGGATCATTTCCAGAATCCCAGGAACATGGGGGAGATAGAGGATGCCAGCGGCGTGGGGACTGTGGGGAACGCCAAATGCGGGGATATCATGCGGATATTTCTGGACATCGATGAGGACGGAATCATCAGAGAGGCCAGGTTCAAGACCTTTGGCTGTGGGGCCGCCGTGGCCACCAGTTCCATGGCCACGGAGCTGGTGAAGGGAAAGACGGTGCAGGAGGCTCTGCAGGTGACCAATAAGGCGGTGATGGAGGCCCTGGACGGACTGCCGCCGGCGAAGGTACATTGCTCTCTGCTTGCCGAGGAGGCCATCCACGCGGCGCTTTGGGACTATGCGCAGAAGCAGGGAATCGCCATCCAGGGGCTGGAAAAGCCGAAGGCTGATATTCACGATGAGGATTCTGAATGAGAGCAGTCGGGGAACCGAGGACAAAACAAATGTTCGGTATAGCTATTTTCCCGGAATTGGTTTATCATAAGTATTGTGTTTTTATATAGAGAAAACTGTACGGGAGCGTGTGGAAATGGATTTGAGAGAAAGGGACGGAAGCGGAAGCGGCATCAAGAACAGGCATCCGTGGGAGCTGAGCAGAACCAGGAAGGTTTTGGAAGTATTTGGGGAATATCTGGATAGAGGCCACAGGAAAAAGGGGAGGAGCTATGTGAATGTAGGAGCAGGCGACCTGTTCTTCGACAAGTTCCTGCTGAAAAGATATAAGAAGGATACGGCATATGCTGTGGATTTGGAGTATGATGAGACGGTCCCGGATTATCCGCGGATTCATAAATCCCACTATCTGGAGGAGGTTCCGGATGGCATGGATTACGCGATTATGATGGATTCTCTGGAATACATGCCTGAGGACAGGGCGTATGTGAAAGCCCTGTGCGATAAGGTGAGGGACGGGGGATATCTTTTTTTCACATTGCCCTCAACGCCCGCGGTATTTTCGGAGTATGACCACATCGTGAAGAACCTTCGCCGATATGACATGAAGAGCTTCAGGA
>CAMQOJ010000275.1 GCA_947003375.1 uncultured Lachnospiraceae bacterium | reverse complement strand
CTCCGCAATCCCAATTCTCAAAAAGTATACTTTTGGGTAATCAGCTTTTTTGATGATAAAATACCTTTCACATAGGCATTCCCCGCTCAGTCCACTCCATCGAATATATCGCCCAGCACTAACTTTCGCTGTAAAAAATGTATCCATATCACATTTTTTCATTGTATTTTCTGAAAGCATCTGCTATACTATCCCCATATCCCCCTGAGGAGGTACACATATGTATCGAGTCGCAATAGCGGAACTCTATAAATGGAAAGAAAGCAGGCACCGTAAGCCACTGATTATCCAGGGAGCCAGGCAGGTGGGAAAGACCTGGCTGATGAAGGAATTCGGCTGCCAGGCCTATGCGGATACCGTATATATCAATTTTGACTCTAATTCCAGAATGGCCGAACTCTTCGCCTCGGATCTGGACACAGACCGCCTGGTCATGGGAATCGAACTCTATGCAGGCAGAAAAATAAACCCGGACAGCACATTGCTGATTTTCGATGAGATACAGGAAGTCCCGAGAGCGCTTTCGTCCCTGAAATATTTCTGTGAAGACGCACCGCAGTATCATATCGTCTGCGCAGGCTCCTTACTGGGCATCGCCCTGCACGAGGGCACATCATTTCCTGTGGGAAAGGTGGATTTTCTGCCCCTTTATCCACTGTCATTTAAGGAGTTTTTGATGGCGGTTGCAGGCGAACGCTTTGCCGGGCTCCTGAATTACCTGGACTTCCAAATGATTGCCTCTTTTAAGCAGACATACATTGATGCACTCAAACAATATTTCTTTATCGGCGGCATGCCGGAAGCTGTGCAAAGCTTTGTGGAGGAAAGGGATTTTAATGCGGTTCGGAATATTCAGAAGCGCATATTGGCTGCATATGAACAGGATTTTTCCAAGCATGCTCCAATTGAGATTGTGCCGAAAATCCGGATGATCTGGAACAGCATCCCCTCTCAGCTTGCAAGGGAGAATAAGAAGTTTGTCTACGGTCTAGTGCGCGAGGGTGGACGGGCAAAGGAATACGAGGCGGCAATCATGTGGCTCTGTGACTGCGGGCTTGTGCACAAGGTCAGCCGCGTCAATGCATCAGGCATCCCCCTGAAAGCCTATGAGGACTTGAAGGCCTTTAAGCTTTTCATGGTGGATGTAGGGCTTCTCGGCTGCATGACCGGCCTGCGCCAGCGCACGCTGCTGGACGGCAATGCGCTGTTTACCGAATTCAAGGGCGCGCTTACAGAACAGTATGTATGCCAGCAGCTTAAGGCTGTTGGCGATTTAACTGTCTTCTATTATACCAATGACCGCAGTTCCTGTGAGATAGATTTTGTGGTCGATACTGGGGAACAAATCGTACCTATAGAGGTCAAGGCGGAGATCAACCTGAAAGCAAAGAGTCTGAAAACCTATCGTGAGAAATTTAGCCCCGAACTTTCCGTCCGCACTTCCATGGCGGATTATAAAAGAGAGGATTGGCTGCTCAATCTCCCACTGTATGCAGTGGAAGAAATCTGTAACTGTCTGGAACAGCATTGAACACGGGGGATTCCTGACAAATGCCGGGAATCCCCCATAAAAAATCCATCACTGCACATGAAATGCCGTAAGCCCCGGATACTCCGCAGCCGCTCCCAGCTCCTCCTCTATCCGCAGCAGCCGGTTGTACTTCGCCACCCTGTCGCTGCGGCAGGGTGCGCCGGTCTTAATCTGTCCCGTGTTCCAGGCCACGGCCAGATCCGCGATGGTGGTGTCCTCGGTCTCGCCGGAACGGTGGGACATGACGGCGGTGTAATTGTTCTTGTGGGCCAGCTCCACGGCCTCGAAGGCCTCCGTGAGGGTGCCTATCTGGTTCACCTTCACCAGAATGGAGTTCGCCGTCCCTAACTTAATGCCCGCGGCCAGGCGCTTCTTGTTGGTGACGAAGAGATCATCGCCCACCAGCTGCACCTTCCCGGACAGCCTTTCCGTCAGCTTCTGCCAGCCGTCCCAGTCGTCCTCCGCCAGGGCATCCTCGATGGATATGATGGGGAAATCCTGGGTGAGCTTCTCGAAATAGGAAATCATTTCGTCCGTGCTGCGGATGACCTCCTCGCCTTTTAAGCTGCTCTCCCCGGGGAAGTGGTACATGTCCGTCTTTTCGTTATACAGTTCACTGGAAGCCGCATCCATGGCAATCCACACGTCCTCGCCGGGCTTATAGCCGGAGGCCCGGATGGCATCCACCAGGAAGGTCAGCACGCTCTCCGCGTCCGGCAGGTCAGGCGCGAAGCCGCCCTCATCCCCCACGCCTGTGGAAAGGCCATTATCCTGCAGGAGCTTCTTTAAGTTGTGGTAGACCTCCGCGCAGATCCGCAGGGCATCGGCAAAGCTGTCCGCGCAGATGGGCATGATCATGAACTCCTGGAAGTCCACTGTATTGGCGGCATGCTTGCCGCCGTTTAAGATATTCATCATGGGAACCGGCAGCAGATGGGCCCCTGCGCCGCCCACGTAGCGGTAGAGGGGCATGGACAGGGCCTTGGCGGCCGCCTTGGCGCAGGCTAAGGACACGGAAAGCATGGCGTTTGCCCCCAGGTTCCCCTTGTTATCCGTGCCGTCCAGCTCTAATAGCAGCCTGTCAATGGCAATCTGGTCCATGGCGTTCTTCCCCACCAGCACAGGAGCGATCTTCTCATTCACGTTCTTCACGGCATGCTGCACGCCCAGACCGAAATACCTGGGCTCGCCGTCCCGCAGCTCTACCGCCTCGAAGCGTCCTGTGCTGGCCCCGGAGGGCACGGCGGCGGTGCCGATATGGTACTGTCCGTCAGCGCTGCTTCGGACGAAGACATCCGCCTCCACGGTGGGATTGCCCCGGGAGTCCAGGATTTCACGGGCATGGATTGATTTGATTTCAAGATATGTGGTCATAATAATTCCTCCTTGACATATGGAATCTGCGTATTTTCGCTGCCGCTAGGCTGCCATTAGCATATCCCACATGGGAGAAATTATTCCGTTTTCAATCCGTAAGCCCCAAAAGCCAGTCCCTGGCATTGACGCGGCGGATGCCGTCATATTGGGCCTCCGGATCATCGTCCATAGTCAATATCATCTTGGGATAATGGTCGCGGATGGACATCAGGGGCCTCAGCTCTCTCTCCAGCGTCTTTTCATCTCGCACGGAAAGCGCTGCCTGAAAATAGGCGGTTCCCCTTGCGTCCACAGCCACAAAGTCCACTTCGAACGCGTCCACCTTTCCCACATAGACATCGTACCCCCGTCTCAGAAGCTCCAGATAGACCACATTTTCCAGAATATGCCCCGCATCAGCCTGTCTCGATCCCAGCAGCATATACCTCATTCCGATGTCTACGATATAATATTTGTTCAGGCTCTTCAGATACTGCTTGCCCTTGATATCATACCGCTTTGCCTCATAAATGACATAGCTCTCGGACAGCGCCTCCAGATATTTCTCGACCGTCTTCCCATCGATTTTCCTTCCGGCCGACGTCATGGTATCGGCTATCTTTTTGGAGGACAGGGGGCTTCCGATATTGTCGAATACAAATCGCAATACGCTCTTCAGCATCATTACATCCGTGATTTTCCTGCGGTTCACTATATCCTTTACCACGATGGTATTGTAGATGCCCTCCAGGTAATCCCGGATTTCATCCGGCCGCCCCCTAAGCACCAGCGCATAGGGAAAGGAACTTTCCCGCAGATATTCCGCATACTTGACGCCCCGATCCTCCATGCTGCCCGTACTTTCCATATACTCCCGAAAGGACAGAGGGAGCATCTCAATCTGAACATATCTTCCGGAAATCAATGTCGCAATCTCACCGGACAGCATGTACGCATTGGAGCCCGTGATATAGATGTCCACATTTTTCCTGATATAGAGGCTGTCCACCACCTTCGGGAAATCATCGATATGATGCACTTCATCCAGAAAGATATAAGTCATCTTATCCTTTATTAGCCTGGATTTAAGGAATGCATGGAGCTTTCTGCAATCAGTCAGCTCCTCATAGTCCATATCCTCAAAATTGATGGATATGATCTGGGTTTCTGAAACTCCGTTCTCCCGCAGATAGTCCTGATATATTTCCAGAAGCGTGGACTTTCCACAGCGGCGGATGCCTGTCACGATTTTTATCAACTGCTTATCCCGAAACGCAATCAGCTTGCTAAGATACTCTCTTCTCTGAATCAGCATAAATATCCCTCCTCGCAGCTTGTATACCCAGTATATGCCGATTTTCCAAAAAAATCAACACTTTTAGGAGAGCAGTCCTAAAAGTGTTGATTTTTATCCATTATCAGGAGCCTTATGTCAGTGCGCTCAGACAGCGCGCCTCAATATGCCTTCCCTGCCAGTATCTCCCGGTAGTCCTTATAATTCTTCTCCAGCAGCGCGGGCGTGTCCAGGCCGTAAGGGCATTTGGACTTGCACCTGCCGCAGTGGAGGCAGTCCTCGATTTTCTTCATCTTCTCCTGGGCCTGGGGCGTGAGCTGGGCCGCGGAGGGGGAACGGCGGATCAGCAGGCTCATGCGGGCGCAGTTGTTGATTTCGATGCCCACAGGGCAGGGCATGCAGTAGCCACAGCCCCGGCAGAAGTCGCCCAGCAGCTCCTCCCTGTCCTTCGCGATGACAGCCGCCAGCTCTTCATTCATGGCAGGCGGGTTCTCGATATAGGACAGGAACTCGTCCAGCTCCTTCTCCCGCTGCACGCCCCAGATGGGCAGCACATGGTCGTACTGCGCCAGGAACGCGTAGGCCGCCGCGGAATCGGTGATCAGCCCGCCGGACAGGGCCTTCATGGCGATGAAGCCCATGCCCGCCTCCCTGCATTTCTCCACCAGTTCCACATCCTTCTCCGTGGCCAGGTAGCAGAAGGGGAACTGCAATGTCTCATACAGGCCGCTCTCCACCGCCTCGTGGGCCACGCTGAGGCGATGGTTGGTGATGCCGATGTGGCGCACCATGCCTTTCTCCCTGGCCTCCAGCATGGCTTCATAGAGACCGCTGCCGTCCCCCGGCTTGGGGCAGAAGGCCGGATTGTGGAACTGGTAGATGTCGATATAGTCGGTGCGCAGGTTCTTCAGGGAGGTATGGATGTCCTTCCAGAAGCCCTCCGCGTCCGTTGCCCCGGTCTTGGTGGCGATATAGACCTTCTCCCGCATGCCCTCAAAGGCCTCCCCCAGCTTCTCCTCGCTGTCCGTGTAGAACCGGGCCGTGTCGAAGAACGTGACGCCCTTGTCATACGCTTTGCGCAGGAGCTTCACGGCCTCCTGGGTGGAGATCCGCTGGATGGGCAGGGCCCCGAAGGCGTTCTTCTCCACTGTGATTCCTGTATTGCCCAATGTTACCTTTACCATAAAATATAGTCTCCTCTTCTAAATACCCTTTCTCACTTTCCGCGCTTCGGCCCTTTTATCAGGTAGAACACCAACGCCGCGCCACCGCCCGTCACCAACGCCGCAATCCCGAATCCGATCAGGACCGGCTTCACACTCTCCCAGAACCCGGCTCCTTTCTGCATTTCCGTCCCATCGCCGGGAGCCATCGCCTCCTGGTTCTCCTCCTCTACCCTGCTTTCCTCGGGCAGATCAAGATCCACCGTCTCTATCTCCGGTGTGGGGGACGGGCTGGGCGATGGAGACGGACTGGGCGACTTCTCCGGAACGGGGCTGGCTGTGGGCTTCTGCCCGCCGCTTGTGGGCTTTTTGAAGCCCGGCACCTGTGTCGTCCCGCCTCCCGCTATCTGGGTATTTCCCCCGGTGCCCTGGGAATCGTCATCGGGCTGCTGCCAGTCGTCATCTCCTCCTGTCCCGCCAGGAGCCTGAGACGTCTCAGGCGGCGGTGTCTGTGTATTCCCCGGAGGGGGCGTCAGCGTGGCCGCGGGGGGAGGCGTGGGCGTAGCAGTAGCATCCGGAGACGGCGTCTCCACAGGCGGAGGCGTCTCCGTCGCCTGTGGAGACGCCGTCTCCGGATGCTACTGCTACGCCCACGCCT
>CAMQOJ010000274.1 GCA_947003375.1 uncultured Lachnospiraceae bacterium | reverse complement strand
ATGGACGGCATCGCCATGAAGGATTTGATGTAGAATATGCAGCCATGGTCATTGCGCGGGAATCATTTCGGTAAAAACACCGGGAAATTATAATTAAAAATTTCGGAAAACAAAATTTATATGGAAAACTGCTGAAAAAAAGGGTATAATCAGAGGAGAGGAGAAACAAAAAATGTCCGAATTCACGAATTTCTCACTGGAAGGAAAAGTAGCATTGGTAACGGGAGCGTCCTACGGCATCGGTTTCGCGATTGCTTCCGCCTACGCGGAGTGCGGGGCCACCATCTGCTTCAACGATATCAATCAGGAGCTGGTGGACAAGGGGCTGGCGGCCTATGAGGAGAAGGGCATCAAGGCCCACGGCTATGTCTGCGACGTCACCGATGAGGACGCGGTAAACGCCCTGGTGGCAAAAATCGAGGCGGAGGTAGGCGTCATCGATATCCTGGTGAACAACGCGGGCATCATCAAGAGGATTCCCATGACCGAGATGACGGCGGCCCAGTTCAGGCAGGTCATTGACATCGATTTGAACGGCCCCTTCATCGTATCCAAGGCCGTCATTCCTTCCATGATTAAGAAGGGCCACGGCAAGATTATCAACATCTGTTCCATGATGTCCGAGCTTGGCCGGGAGACAGTGTCCGCTTACGCTTCCGCCAAGGGGGGACTTAAGATGCTGACTAAGAACATCTGCTCCGAGTACGGCCAGTACAACATCCAGTGCAACGGCCTTGGACCGGGCTATATCGAGACACCCCAGACCGCGCCGTTGCGGGAAGTGCAGCCGGATGGCAGCAGGCATCCTTTCGATCAGTTCATCTGTGCCAAGACCCCTGCCAACAGGTGGCTGAAGCCCGAGGAGCTCACCGGCCCCGCCGTGTTCCTGGCCTCCGAGGCCTCCAATGCCGTAAACGGCCATATCCTGTATGTGGACGGCGGGATTCTGGCCTACATCGGCAGGCAGCCGCAATAAAAGTGTGAGAAGAAGTTCTAAGGCCGCAAAGGACGCGACCTAAGAACTTCTAGGCTTGCAAGCGAACAAGTTCGCTTTGCAAGCCAATCTCACACAGAAGAATGCCCAAAGTGCGGGCATTCTTCAAGCGCGACTTCTGCGCTTTGTTTTGCACCAAGTTGCTAATAGTTATGTGAAGGAGGGTTCTATGAAAATCGCATTGATTAATGAGAATAGCCAGGCGGCTAAGAATGAGCTTATCTGCTCCACCCTGAAGAAGGTGGTGGAGCCCATGGGCCATGAGGTATACAATTACGGCATGTGCGGCGCGGAGGACCCCAATCCTCTGACCTATGTCCAGAACGGCATCCTGGCGGCGGTGCTGCTGAATTCCGGTGCTGCTGATTATGTCATTACGGGCTGTGGCACCGGGGAGGGCGCCATGCTGGCCTGCAACTCCTTCCCCAAGGTGCTCTGCGGCCATATCGAGTCCCCGCTGGACGCCTATCTGTTCTCCCAGGTGAACGACGGCAACTGCGTGGCCCTGCCTTTCGCCGAGAACTTCGGCTGGGGCGGCGAGCTGAACCTCCAGTATATCTTTGAGAAGCTGTTCTGCGCGCCCGGTGGCGGCGGATATCCCCCTGAGAGGGTGGAACCCGAACAGCGCAACAAGAAGATTCTGGACAAGGTCAAGGAGGTCACCCACACGGACATGGTGACCATCTTGAAGAACCTGGACAGGGAGCTGGTGAAGGGAGCCCTTTCCGGCGCGAAGTTCCGGGAGTACTTCTTTGAGAACTGCAAGTGCGGGAAAATCGCGGAGGCGGTGAAAGAAGTCCTGGAATAAATGAAAAACAGATAAAAAATATACGCCAAAGCCCAGAGGGGAGAGATTTCCGGGCTTTGGCGCACTGTGCGTGGCAGGGGCAACGCCGTTGCCGTCCCACGGCGGCTCTGTGCGAAAACAGAGTAGATTCCACAGGTGCGGGCTGCCGGGAGTCTGCGGACTGAGGCAGGGCAGTTTCCGGCAGCGGAATGGGGAGGGCGGATGTACCCTGCATGAGAAGCGGAAAGTGTTTGGCAATAAATCATATCAAATTAGCATGCGAGACATGCGGAAAAGAGGGAAAATGAACGCAGTATTAGAGCAAATCAGCAAAATCGGCATCGTGCCCGTCGTGAAGATAGACCGGGCGGAGGATGCGCTTCCGCTGGCAAAGGCCCTGTGCGCGGGCGGGCTTCCCTGTGCGGAGGTGACCTTCCGCACGGACGCGGCTGCGGAGGCCATCAAGACCATGACCACGAATTTCCCGGACATGTGCGTGGGAGCGGGGACAGTGCTGAACGCGGAGCAGGTGGACGCTGCGGTGGCGGCAGGCGCGAAGTTCATCGTCAGCCCGGGACTGAATCCCAGGACGGTGAAGTACTGTATCGAGAAGGGCGTGCCCATCACCCCCGGCACCTCCAGCCCCTCCGACATCGAGCAGGCCATCGAGCTGGGGCTGGATGTGGTGAAGTTCTTCCCGGCGGAGCAGTCCGGCGGCCTGGCCAAGATTAAGGCCATGGCGGCGCCCTATGTGAACATGAAGTTCATGCCTACCGGCGGCATCAATGCCAAGAACCTGACCTCCTACCTGGATTTTAACAAAATCATTGCCTGCGGCGGCTCCTGGATGGTGCCCGGCGACCTGATTAACGCGGGAGAGTGGGACAAGATCGAACAGCTCACCAGAGAGGCCGTCCAGACCATGCTGGGCTTCGAGCTGGTGCATATCGGCATCAATTCGGAGAGCAAGGAAGAGGCCGACAAGACTGTGAACCGCCTGGCATTCCTGTTCGGCCTGCCTGTGAAGGTGGGCAGCGGCGGCAGCTTCGCGGGCACGATTGCGGAGGTACTGAATACCCATGGCAGAGGGACCCACGGTCATATCGCCATCCGTACCAACTATATCGAGCGGGCCATCAATTATATGACCACCGTGCTGGGCGCGGAGTTCCATGAGCCCATCCTGCGCCCTGACGGCAAAATCAACGCCATCTATCTGAAAGAGGAGATTGGAGGGTTTGCGGTGCATCTGCTACAGAAATAAGCGAAAAAGATTTTCTATGCCCGCACAGAGGACGCAAGGCATATCTCTTTGGTGCGGATGAAAACGCCGCAGGCGGCATGGGCGGATATGCAAATGTTTCAGATATGGCAGTAGGAGTTTTGAGATAAGAAAGGATACAGACATGGCTAAAGTGATTACAATGGGTGAGATCATGCTGAGGCTGTCCACCCCCAATTTTGAGAAGTTCATCCAGGCAGACGAGTTTGACGTCAATTACGGCGGCGGAGAGGCCAATGTGGCCGTGTCGCTGGCTAACTATGGCCACGACGCGGAGTTCGTCACGGCGGTCCCCGACAATGAAATCGGCGAGTGCGCGGTGGCGGCCCTGCGCAAGTACAATGTGGGCACGAAGCATATCGCCAGGTGCGGAGAGCGGCTGGGCATCTATTATCTGGAGAGCGGCTCCTCCATGAGGCCCTCCAAGGTGGTCTACGACAGGGCCCATTCCTCCATCTCTACCGCCACGGCAGCTGATTTTGATTTCGATGCAATCTTCCAGGGGGCTGACTGGTTCCATTTCACCGGCATCACCCCCGCTGTGTCCGATGCCGCAGCCGTCCTTACCGAGGAAGCCCTGAAGGCGGCCAAGAAGCACGGCGTGAAAGTGTCCGTGGATTTGAACTTCCGCAAGAAGCTCTGGTCCTCCGAGAAGGCCCAGAAGGTCATGAAGAACCTGATGCAGTATGTGGACGTGTGCATCGGGAACGAGGAGGACGCGGAGCTGGTGCTGGGCTACAAGCCCGGCAAGACCGACGTCACCAGCGGCGACCTGGAGCTGGCCGGTTACAAGTCCATCTTTGAGCAGATGGTGGCCGACTACAACTTCGAATACTGTGTGTCCTCCCTGCGGGTGAGCCATTCCGCCTCCGACAACGGCTGGTCCGCCTGCATCTACTCCAGGGATACCAAGGAGTTCTACCACTCCAAGGAGTACAGCATCCATCCGATTGTGGATCGTGTGGGTGGCGGCGACTCCTTCGCGGGCGGCGTGATCTGCGGGATGCTGGACGGCAAGGATTTCAAGGCTGCGCTGGAGTACGGCGTGGCGGCTTCGGCGCTGAAGCACACCATCCCCGGGGACTTCAACCTGGTGAGCCGGAAAGAGGTGGAGACCCTGGCGGGCGGCGATGCCTCCGGGCGGGTGCAGCGCTAAGCAAAAAATGTATCAAAAAACGTCCTCAGGGGTATACAGGACATGCTTTTTTGACGATATATAAATATAGAAGAGCTTATGCAGGGCTGCTGGGATAAAGATACCGGCGGCCTTGTGTGGTTACATTTACGAGAAGCATAAGGAGGATAAAAAAGATGGGTTCGTATTACAAGCATACCAGGACGGAGAGCGCCAAGGTGCCCTATTCCTTCCGGTGTGAGCAGTGCATGAAGGACAGCGGGACCAGACAGGCCACGATTGTCGGCAACGAGGCGATCCACAACAGCATGTCCAGGAGTATTTCCCAGAAAGAGGAGGCTAAGATGCAGGAGGAGGCTTTCCAGAAGCTGAAGAACGCCCTGCAGGAGGCCTACGAGAATGCCGAGGGGAAGCATATCTATGCAAAGGAGTTCAATGATATCTGCCCGCACTGTGGGAAGCCCCAGTCCTGGGCGGTGGCGAATCTGAAGGATAAGCTCTTCGAGAATTCCATCGTCAGCGTTATCGTGGGACTGATTTTTGCAGTGGGCAGCTATTTCTACATAAAGAGCGAGCCCGGCAGGTTCGAGGAGTCCTGGCAGTTAGGGGTGCCTATCGGCATCATGGCCGTGGCCGTGATCATCGCGATTCTGCTCTTCGCCGTCAACATGGTGAAGATGAGTTCCAAGAACAAGAAGACGGCAAACGTGATGCAGAAGAACCTCCCCGACATCCAGTGGGATGCGGTAGAGGGCATGATCGATATGAGCAGGGTCTAGTATCCCAGTGTATGGTGTACTGGTCTCCCAGGGCGCGGGCGGCTGTCCGCGCCTTTTTGCCGTATAGGAAATTTTTTCATGATGCTTTTTTACAAGTTTGACACATCTCTGTGATAGAATCGGTTGATGACAGAGGAAATCTGGTCAGGAGGTGGCGCTGTGACGGACATACTGGTGGTGGAGGACGATGAGGCGATTGCCAATCTGATCTGCGTGAGCCTAAGCGCGGAGGGCTACCGCTGTACCTGTGCCCGGGACGGCATGGAGGGCGCGGATTATATCGAGCGGCAGTCCTTCGACCTGGTGCTCCTGGACATCATGCTTCCGGAGGTGGACGGCTATGAGCTCCTGGAATTCATCAAGCCCACCGGCACCCCTGTAATCTTCCTCACCGCAAAGGGCAGCATCGAGGACAAAGTGCGGGGGCTGCGGGCCGGTGCGGACGACTATCTGCCGAAGCCCTTCCAGATCGGGGAGCTCCTGGCCAGGGTGGAGGCCGTGCTGCGCAGGCTGGGAAAGGGAGAGCGGCAGCTGGAGGTGGGGGACGTGAGCGTCCGGCTGGATTCCAGGCAGGTGCTCAAGAGCGGCGTTGCCCTTACGCTGACGGTGAAGGAGTTCGACCTGCTGGTGGAGCTGATGCGGAACCGGAACATCGCCCTGTACCGGGAGCAATTGTACGAAAAGGTCTGGAAGGAGCCCTTTAACGGGGAGACCCGGACGCTGGACAGCCATATCCAGAGGCTTCGCAAGAAGCTGGGCTGGGAGGATCGGATCCGGACGGTGTTCCGGATAGGCTACAGGCTGGAGGGATAGCATGCGCCTCTTTACGAAAATCTTTTTATGCGGGACTTTGGTCTTAAGTCTGGCATTTTCTGTCTCGGGATATTTTCTGCTCCATTTTTCATGGGAAAGCAGCATGGCAAGGGAAGCGGATTTCGCTTTGAAGCAATACCAATACGACAAGTTCACCATACAGTCGGCGCTGCTGACGTACACGGATTTCGAGATGTCCCTCGCGGTATCCTGGGAGGATGCCGCGGACAGGGGACAGATCACCACCTGGTGGGAGGATGCCTCTGGGG
>CAMQOJ010000273.1 GCA_947003375.1 uncultured Lachnospiraceae bacterium | reverse complement strand
CGCTCCGGCTGGTGCTGGATGCAGTGGAGGCGGCGCTTGGATTGGTGTTCTCCGCGGATATCCTGGAGCTGCTCTGGGAGGGCGCGTCTATGGAAAACCTGGGGAAGCCGGTAATCCTGCTCCTGAGCTCCTCGTTCCTGCTCTCCGGGGCCTCCAGCTTCCTGAAGAACGAGTTCGTGGAGCCGAAGCAGTCCCTGATCTGGCTGACCTACGACAGCGACTTCTCCGCCAAGTTCCAGCAGATGGACTATTCCCTGATTGAGAGCCCCTATGTCAAGAAGCTCACGGACCGCATCTGGAAGGACAATAACTGGGGAGCCGGGATTGGCAGCGTATTCTGGAATCTGGAATTCGTCGTGTCGGGGATATGCGGGCTGCTTTGCTCCGTGGTGGTGGCCATCCCCATCCTGAAGATTATCGTCACCCACGGCAATCCGTGGATGTACCTGGGGCTTGTGGTATTGCTTGTGGCGCTGTGGCTCCTCGCCGGAGCCAGGACGAAGGCAGGCGCGGTTTATCAGGAGCAGCTCTTGAAGGAACCGGAGGAGCTGTACCCGGAGGAGCTGTACCGGAAATATTATTCCTTTTGCGGGCACTGGACGCGCCGCTGTTTAAGCGGGGACTACCATTTCATCAAGGACATCCATCTCTATGACGGATACAATCTGATGGAGCATTATACGGTGGGGAACATGCGGGAGGGTGAGAAGGTCATCCCATGGACATCCGTCATGGGGAAGCTGTCGGGACGGTTGGGGTTCCTGCAGGGAGCCGCATATAGCCTGGCAACGCTGGCAGGCTACCTGATTTCCGCGGCCTATGCCCTGCTGGGGGCGTTTCCGGTGGGGAGTGTAATCAAGTTCGCAGGCTCCATCACGAACATCCTGAACACCATCCAGTGCATGGGCTACTGGTTAAGCGAGCTGTCCCTCACCGCCAGGAGAGTGGCCAGCACCCTGGAGATGCTGAACGTCAGCGATGAGATGTACAAGGGCAAACTCCCGGTGGAGAAACGGCTGGACAATCAGTATGAGATAGAATTCCGTCATGACTCCTTCCGGTATCCTGGTTCGGAGCGCTATGCCCTGGAGGACTTCTCCTTAAAGCTGCGCATCGGGGAGCGTATGGCCATCGTGGGCATGAACGGCTCCGGCAAGACCACCATGATCAAGCTCCTGTGCCGCCTCTACGACCCACAGGAGGGGGAGATCCTGCTGAACGGCGTGGACATCCGCAAGTTCCGCCAGGACGAGTATGTCCGGCTCTTCTCGGTGGTGTTCCAGGACTTCAAGCTCCTGTCCATGCCCCTGGGGGAGAATGTGGCGGCCTCCGTGGAAGTAGACGGAGGGAGGGCGGAGGAGGTGCTGCGCCAGGCCGGGCTGGGAGAGCGGCTGGAGGAGCTTTCCCAGGGGCTGGACACCTATCTGTACCAGGACATCACGGACGACGGCATAGAGATATCCGGCGGCGAGGCCCAGAAGATCGCCATCGCCAGGGCCCTGTACAAGGACGCGCCCTTCGTGCTGTTAGACGAGCCCACAGCCAGCCTGGATCCCCTGTCGGAGTATGAAATCTATTCCGGTTTCGACGCCATGGTGGGGGACAAGACGGCCATCTATATCTCCCACAGGCTGTCCTCCTGCCGGTTCTGCGACGACATCGCCGTATTCCATGAGGGGCGGCTGGTGCAGCGGGGGAGCCATGAGCAGCTCCTTTCGGACGAGAAGGGGAAATATTACGAGCTCTGGCAGGCCCAGGCCCAGTATTATCAATGACCAAATTTCTTTACAAGATGTCTCCGTGATGCTAAAATAGTGGCATGACCACTAAGCTTTCTTGGATGCGTTGAAAGGAGACGGCGCGATATGGCACGGAAGTTCAATACGGAAGGACAGTGCAGCCCAAAATCCCACTATATGGTAAGGCTGGAAGAAAGGATGCGGAGGATAAAAGACCAGTATGTGGATCCTGGCAGCTACTTTGTCATAAACCGAGGCAGACAATATGGAAAAACGACCACACTGTGGGCGCTGCGGGATTATCTGAAGACACAATATATTGTGCTGTTTGTGGACTTCCAGTTGCTGGGGACGGCTAAATTCAGGAATGAGACTGTGTTTTCAAAGGGGTTTGTGCGAAAGGTCATCGATGCCCTCCTCAATATAGATGTGGAGGAGGACGAAAGGGAAAAGCTGTTGAAACCCTTGCGGGCTTTCGGAAGAGAGGACGCATGCGCGGATCTGGATGAACTGTTTGTCTGTCTGAGCGAGATGTGCAGGGAATCCTCCCGCCCTGTGGTGCTGATGATCGACGAAGTGGACAGCGCAAGCAACAATCAGGTATTCATCGATTTCCTTGCGCAGCTTCGGGGATACTACCTTGCCAGGAAAGTCAGTCCGATTTTTCATTCGGTAATCCTGGCTGGGGTCTATGACATCAAAAACCTGAAATTAAAGCTGAGGTCCGATGAAGAGCACCAATATAATAGTCCATGGAACATAGCTGCCAGATTCCGGATTGAGATGTCGTTTTCCGCGGAGCAGATAGCGGATATGCTGGGAGAGTATGAGCAGGACCAGTGTACTGGAATGGAAGTGGCTGCAGTGGCTGAGGAAATCTATCGCTATACATCGGGATATCCGTATCTGGTTTCCGCAATCTGTAAGATATTGGATGAGGATCTGCCGGAGGAAAGGGGCTTTCAAGATGCTGGAAGGACATGGGCCAGAGAGGGAATCGCGGAAGCCGTGAAGAGGCTGCTGCGGGAAAGGATGCCCCTGTTCGACAGCCTGATACGGCAGACTGATGAATACCCTGATATGAAGCAGATGCTGCAGGCGATTTTATTCCAGGGAAGACAGATAGCATATAACCCTGACGCGAAAGATATAGAGCTGGCAACGATGTTCGGCTATGTTGTGGACAGGGATGGGCGCGTACAGATAGCGAATCGGATTTTTGAAATGCGCCTGTATAATTTTTTCCTGTCGGAGGCTGAGCTGACAAGTGCAATCTATAAAATAGCTGACCAGGAGAAAACGCAGTTCATTGTGGACGGGCAGCTTGATATGGACTTTGTGCTGGAAAGATTCGTAGTTCACTTTACAGATATTTATGGTGAAAATGACAGGAAATTCATTGAGGACTATGGTCGGAAGTTATTCCTTCTGTACTTGAAGCCTATCATAAATGGGACAGGGAATTATTATATCGAAGCCCAGACGAGGGACGCAAAGCGCACAGATGTGATTGTGGACTATGGCGGGATACAATATGTGATAGAATTAAAGATATGGCATGGGGAAGAGTACCAGAAGAGAGGAGAGAGGCAGCTGCAGGAATATTTGGAGTATTATCATTTGGACAAAGGATATATGATTAGCTTCAACTTCAATAAAAAGAAAGAAGTCGGAGTCAAAAAGCTCTGCTTTGGATACCAAATAATCGTAGAAGCGGTGGTCTGAAGAGAGGAAAGCTTTTTGCTGCGCGGGATGTCGCCCTTGCTCGGGCAGAGCGGCATCCCGCGTAGCTTTCGGTTTTCAGAGACGAGTTCAGGGGGGCACTGTTCAGCAGATGCCCGGAATAAGCTCCGCCAGCTTCTCGGCCAGCAGCCTGTGGCTGTCCAGGCTTAAGTGCATATAGTCATAGGGATACATCCCCATGCCGGGAATGGAAGCGGCTTCCAGGAAATGGCAGCCCAGCCTCTCGGCTACTTCCCGGAAAAGGGGGATGATGGCCTGAGACTTTTCCACACAGTCTATGCCCATCTCTCCCTGAATCTGCGTCCCCTTATAGCCCTCCTCGATGGGAGGCGGCGCGATGACGAGGATATTGGCTTTGCCGCGCCAGGCCTCCGCGGTGTGGATGGCCTTCGTCACCAGCCGCTCCAGCCCCTTGGCGATGTTGGCCGGGGTGGCGGCGAAGCGCTGCTTCACGTCATTGGTGCCCAGCATGATGATGAGCAGATCTACGGGCTCATGGGTCATGAGACAGGGGTGGATGGCCGCAAAACCGCTCAGGCCTTCAAAGAGGGGATCCTCGAAGGAAGTGGTCCTGCCGCTTAAGCCCTCCTCCCGGACCAGATAGGCCGGGCCCAGCAGGTCTGCCAGCAGACAGGGCCAGCGTTCCTTTTCCGTGAAACGGCCCATGTTGGAGGAATTGTAACCGTGGGTATTGGAATCGCCGAAGCATACGATCGTTTTCGCTGTATTGTCCATATCTCTCCTTTACAGGCCGGATTCCTGCCTTTTGCGGCAGACCGGCAGTGTATTCTGAACTCCCATGCATCCCAATGCTTCACATACGGCAGTCCCGCCGAACCGCAAGGCAGCACACCTCCCTGCGGTTTGGACTTCGCGATACGGAATGGCATAGGGACGTTTATAGTAATGATGGTAATGCCCGTAAGGGCCCGTCAGTCCAGAGCCTGCGCGAAGCGCTTCGTGATGAGCTGGGGCCTTGTGATGATGGAGCCCACCACCACGCTGAACGCGCCCAGGTCGATGACGCGCCTGACCTTTTCCGGCGTATCGATATTGCCCTCCGCGATGACGCGGTGCTTTGCGGAGGCGATGATTTTCCGCAGGATTTCAAAGTCGTTGGATTCGATTTTGTCCCCTTTGCTCTGCTCCGTATAACCCACAAGCGTAGTCCCGATGAAATCGAAGCCCAGCTCGTCGGCGTGGAGGGCTTCCTCCACCGTGGAGCAGTCCGCCATCCACAGCTGATCCGGATAGGTCTCCTTCAGCTGCCGGAAGAAATCGTCCAGGGTAAGCCCCCCGGGCCGGAGGGCGCTGGTGGCGTCCAGGGCGATGATTTCCGGCTTCACCTCCATCAGCTCCTGCACCTCCCGCATGGTGGGGGTTATGTATATCTTGCTGTCTTCATAATCCCTCTTTACGATGCCGATTACAGGCAGGTCCACCTGGGACTGGATCTCCCGGATATCCTCCTTCGTGTTGGCCCGGATGCCCAGCGCGCCGCCCTCTCTGGCGGCCAGGGCCATCCTGCCCATGATGAAGGAGGAGTGCAAAGGCTCATGGGGAAGGGCCTGGCAGGATACGATCAGCTTTCCCTGCAGTTGTTCGATTCTCTTGTTTTCCATTTCAGATGTGCTCCTTTCGATTGCTGTAAAAGTCCTCAAAACCTGCATAACTATCCCGTTGCCTCGGCTAAACTGCCGGACCGTTATGTACGGGGCCGGCTGTAGGAGGGCTTTGATAAACTTTGCGCGCGCCCTCAGCCGCGCCCAGCATTCCCGCCAGATTTCCCAGTTCGGCGGGCACGACCTCCACGTTCAGGAAGGAGGGGATGAGCTGCCCCTGCAGCCGCTGCCGCACCTGTGTGATGACATATTCCTGCTCCATGACGCCGCCGCCCAGGACAATCAGGGAAGGGTTGAAGATATGGACGAGGCTGATGAGGCCATAGGTGATTTCGTCGATCCACCAATCCACCAGCGCCCGCACTCCATCGTCCTCCAGATGGGCAAAAATCTCCCGTCCGTTGTGGAGCTCCGGAAAACGGGAGCTGACGCTCTGCACCAGAGCGGTAGTGGAGGCATACCTCTCATAGCATCCGCTGAACATGTCCCGTTTGGGGTCCCTGTCCTCCGGGTGGACTATGATGCCGCCGAATTCCCCGGCGGAGAATCCGGCGCCCAGGTAGACCTGGCCGCCCGTGACGATAGCGCCGCCCACGCCTGTGCCGTATGTGAGGCACAGGAAATTCGCGTGTCCCCGCCCGGCGCCGTAATGAGCCTCCCCGGCGGCAGCGCTGTTCACATCGTTCTGCACGCTGACGGGGACTTGGAATCTGGCCTCCAGGATTTCCCGGATGTTTGTGCCGGTATAGCCGGGGATGTTCTCGTTTGCGTACAGGATGGAGCCTTTTTCCGTATCTACCTGACCGGCGCTGCTGATGCCGATGGCCTGGAAATCATGATACCCCTCCAGAATCTCCTCCACCCGTCCCATGACATGGGCTCCGCCCAGACGGGCCTCGGTGGGAGTCTCCCGTATCTCATGAATCTCGCCGTTCTCCCATATGCCGGATTTGATGCAGGTGCCGCCGATATCCGCCACTGCGATTCGGATGTCATGTGTGTC
>CAMQOJ010000272.1 GCA_947003375.1 uncultured Lachnospiraceae bacterium | reverse complement strand
GTCTCCCACCCCATAGGAAAGCGCCTCCGGGGCCTGATGGATTCCCTTGGAAATGCCCGCCAACTGGTTCAGGCTGCCGATTCCCTTTGCGATATAGGGCTTATCCGCCTTGGGCGTGGTCTTGGGACGTATGATGGCCTTGGGACGGCCGAAGGCTGCCTGGGAGCCCCCGCTGCCGCCATTCCCGACTCCTGTGGCACCGACGCTCTGGGCCCGCTCTCTGCTCCGCTCCAGGAAGGCGTCCTCATCCGGAATCACGAAAGCGTCCGCCTCGTCCTTCTGCTTCTGGACCCGGCGCCTGGGCCCGGCCCCACTGCTGTCCAGAAGCTCCGGAGGAATCTCCCCCACGAAGCGGCTCACCCCATTGTACTGGGTTTCCCCCCGGACCATCCGCATCCTGGCGCAGGTCAATGTCAACTGGTCCATGGCCCTGGTGATGCCCACATAGGCCAGCCGCCGCTCCTCCTCCAGGTCCGTGGGGTCCTCGGAATTGATGGTCAGATACCCCGGGAACAGCCCGTCCTCCATCCCCGCCAGGTACACATTGGGGAATTCCAGCCCCTTGGCGGAGTGCAGGGTCATCAGCAGCACCCTGTCGTCATTCCCGTCCACATTGTCGATGTCCGCCACCAGGGCCACCTCCTCCAGGAATTCCGTCAGCGTGGGCTCCTCATGGCTCTCCGTGTAGAGCACCGCCTTTGAGATCAGTTCGTCCACATTGGCTATCCTGTCATCGCCGCCCTCGTCATCGTAGTCCGCAAGATATCCGGCGTAATCAATCCTTTCCACGATGGCCCGTATCAGCTCCGCGATGGTCTTCTCTCCCCGCTCCCCGCGAAGCACCTGAATCAGGTTTACGAAAGAGCGTATCTTCGCAGACGCCTTTCCGATGCTCATGATCTCGTCCGCCTGCTCCAGGGCCTGGTAGAACCCGATGCCGCGGAGCTGGGCATAGTCCTCCAGCTTCTCCAGGGTGGCGTTGCCGATGCCCCGCCTGGGCACATTGAGGACGCGCCTCACGGCCACCTCGTCCCGGCCGCTCTCTATGGTCTTCAGATAGGCCAGGATGTCCTTGATCTCCATTCTGGAATAAAAGTTCGTACCTCCTACCACATTATATGGCACGCCCTCCATAATCATGCGCTCCTCCAGGAGACGGGCCTGGGCGTTGGTGCGGTAGAGCACCGCGCAGTCCCTGTACTTGGCGCCCTGCTCCGCCACCCGCCTGGTCACTTCCCGGGCGATGAACTCCGCCTCCTCGTAAGCCGTGTCGAACTGCCGCAGGCGCACCCTGGCCCCGCCCTCCCTGGCGGTCCACAGGGCCTTGGCCTTCCTGCCCACATTGTTGCCTATCACCGCATTGGCGGCATCCAGGATGGACTGGGTGGAGCGGTAGTTCTGCTCCAGCTTGATGGTCACCGCCTCCGGGAAATGCTCCTCGAAGTCCAGGATATTGCGGATATTGGCCCCGCGGAACTTGTAGATGCTCTGGTCGTCGTCCCCCACCACGCACAGGTTCCGGTATTTTTTCGCCAATGCCCCCACCAGCTCGAACTGCGCCGTGTTGGTGTCCTGGTACTCGTCCACCATGATGTACTGGAACCGCTCCTGATAGGAGTCCAGCACCTCCGGGCAGCTCTTGAACAGCTCCACCGTCTTCACGATGATGTCATCAAAGTCCAGCGCGTTGTTGGCCTGCAGGGTCTCCTGGTACTCCCTGTAGGCCTTTGCATAGATCTTCTTCATATAATCATAGTCCCCGGCGGCCTCCAGCTCGTACTGGCTCACGCTTAACAGCTCGTTCTTGGCCGAGGAGACTGCGCTGAGCAGCGCCCGCTCCTTGTACATCTTCGGATCCAGTTCCAGCCGCTTGATGACCGCCTTCATCACTGTCTTCTGGTCGTCGCTGTCGTAGATGGTGAAGCTGTTGTCATAGCCCAGCCTGTCGATATGGCGGCGCAGGATCCGCACGCAGGCGGAGTGGAAGGTGGAGACCCATATCTGGTCCGCGCCGAAGCCCACCAGCTTGTCCACCCTCTCCCGCATCTCCCCCGCCGCCTTGTTGGTAAAGGTGATCGCCAGGATGTTCCAGGGCTTTACGCCCATTTCTTCTATTAAATAGGCAATCCTGTGGGTCAGCACCCTCGTCTTGCCGCTGCCCGCCCCCGCTATCACCAAAAGCGGCCCGTCCACCGTGGACGCCGCCTGCCTCTGCTCCTTGTTCAGTGTATCCAGTAAACCCATTTTCACTCCCTCATTTCCATTCCACACAGGAATTCCCAATCCGCCATCGCTGCTTCCCCATGGCAAAAAGGAACGCCGCTTGTTCAAGGCAGCGTTCCCGAAGTAAGCTTCCGCTAACTTTTATATCCTGTCATTCTCATTGAAGACATCTCCGCATTCCGGACAGAATTTCGGCGGATGCGCAGGGTCTTCGGGCTCCCATCCGCATTTATCGCACCGGTAGAGCGGCGCGCCCTCCGGCTTCTTCGCGCCGCAATCGGTACAGAACTTCCCCTGGTTCACCGCACCGCAGCTACAGGTCCACCCTGCCTCCGTGGGCTTGGGGCTGCCGCATTCCATACAGAACTTGCCTCGGTTGTCCCCATGGCCGCATTTGCAGGTCCAGCCGGGTACCGGCGCCCCGCCTCCCCTGTTCTGGGCGGCAGGGTCCGCCGCCTGACTTCTGGCCGCCTGGTTCTGAGCTGTCTGGTTCTGGGCCGCTCCCATGGCGAACAGGGAGGAAGCGTCCATGCCTCCGGCCGCATTTGCCATGTTCATATTGGCGAAGGCCATCATGGGCCCGGTGGCCGTGTTGGAGGCCGCCGCCCTCATGGCGTCCGCCTGGGCCCCCACCAGCGTGGCAGCCGCCATGTTGGGATTGCGCATCACCGCGCTGCTCTGGAGGTCGCCGATCCGCTTCGCCGTCTCCTCGGGCATGGAGGGCGGGTTCATGGTCATGCTCACCACCACGATACCCCGGGTCTTCTCCCATTTCACCGACAGTTGGGCGTTCACCGCGTCCACCAGCTCCATCACATGGCTGGGGATGTCGGACACCCTTACCCGCAGGCTGCTGACCTTGCCCAGGGCAGGCTGCATGGCGGTCATCAGCTCAGACTTCATCTGGTTCTGGATTTCGCTGCGGCTGTACACATCTGGCACGTTCCCGCATACATTCTGATAAAAAAGCAGGGGATCCACGATCCGGAAGGAATAGGAGCCGTTGCAGCGGATGGTCACGTCCATGTCCAGGCCGATGTTGTCATCTATGTAGCGGAAGGGGATGGGCGTGGCAGTGCCGTAGCGGTTGTCCAAGATCTCCTTGGTATTGAAGAAATAGACCCTCTGGTCCTTGCCCGCGCCGCCGCCGAAGCTGAAGCGCTTGCCGATCGCCTGGAAGGTGCCCTTTAAGTTCTCCCCCAGGTCTCCGTAGAACAGGCTGGGCTCCGTGGAATTGTCATAGACGAACTCCCCGGCCTCCGCGCAGAACTCCGCAATGCCCCCCTGCTCCACGATCATCATGCACTGCCCCTCGTTGACGGCGATGATGGAGCCGTTGGAGATGATGTTGTCCCCTCCCTTGTTGCTGTTCCGGCCTCCGCTCTGGCGCTTCCTGCCCTTGGCCGCTAATATGTCATTGGAGAGGGAATCGCAGTAGAAATACTCCCTCCACTGATCCGCCAGCATGGAGCTGACGGCATCCTTTGCCGCTTTTATCAAGCCCATTGTCTCATCCTCCGCTTCCGTTTTATTTTGGTATTGTCCCTCAGGAATCCGATTCTTTATCCATTCTATCAAATTTTCCCCATTCTCTCAACCGCTTTCGAGAAATAATCTTTACAAATAGAAGATTTTCGAATAAACTAAAGGAATATACCTGCCATACGGTTATCATAATCATACTATACAATAGAAAGAAGAGATTTGATATGGGCAAAAAAGCTACGAAAGCCGCCGATAACATGTATTACCTGGCACGTTCCCAGGCCGCGGAGGAGAATCCGGATTTCTCCAGCCGGGAGAAGGCGGCTGAAATCATAGGCATAGACCGCACCAGGCTGGCCCGCATCGAGCTGGACACCATCCCTCCCTACCCGGAGGAAGTGAAGGCCATGGCGGAGGCCTACAACACGCCGGAGCTGTGCAACTCCTACTGCGCCAGAGAATGCCCCATCGGCCGCAACAGCGTGTCGGAGGTCACGATCGACGACTTCGACAGGCTGGCGCTGAAGGTCCTGGGCTCCCTGAAGGACATCGATGCCCTGCGGGCCTCCCTGATCGCCATCTCCGAGGACGGCATCATCGAGGAGAAGGAACGCCCCGCTTTCCAGGAGATCCTGGATTCCCTCCAGAAGATCAGCAACAATGCCAACGCCCTGCGCATCTGGGCCATGAAGAATATCCGCCTGCAGCAGTAAGATGTAACAAACCGATTCCGGAGATTTCCGCTGCCCGGGAAAAAGGAATGTCCCTCCGCATTGTTTTATACGGAAAAACATTCCTTTTTATATTCATGCCCTGTGCTATTCCGCTGCCTTTTTGGCGAAATCCTTGGTCACCAGATCCCCGTAGGGCACCTGCTTCTCCAGCACGCCCGCGTCCTGCAGGATATTCTGGAGCAGCGAGAAGGCGTCCTCCTCAAAAACCAGGTTCTCCTTCCAGGTATCCTGCTGGTAATATCTGTCCACGATGGTGGTCAGGGTCTCCATGTCCGTCTCGGGGAACTGGGGAGAGATTGCCTTCGCGATTTCCTCCGGCGTATGGTTCTGCACATAGTCCATGCCCTTCTGCAGCGCGTCCGTGAAGGACTGCACGGTGTCCTTGTTCTTCTCCAGATAACTCTTCTTGGCGGAGAAGGAGGTGTAGGGCACGTAGCCGGAATCCTCACCCAGGGAGGCGACTACATAGCCTTCGCCCTTCTGCTCCAGGGAGGTGGCGTGAGGTTCGAATTCCACAGTGAAGTCCCCCTGCCCGCCGGAAAACGCCGCTGCCGTAGAGCCGAAGTCGATGCTCTGGTCGATGTTCACATCCGCGGCCGGGTCGATGCCGTTCTTGCGCAGGATATACTCGAAGACCATCTGGGGCATACCGCCAGTCTGCCCTAGCATGATGAACATTTTTTCCACACTCGTCAATTTCTCTCTGGAAGCCACGATTCTGTATGGATAATGGTAGATTCCCGTCTTTTCCACCAGCCCAAGGTCCAGCAAGTGCTCCATGTAGGTGGTAAACTTCTTCTTGTGCATAGGATAACCCATATCTTTCAGGCCTTCCGCCAGGAATTTCACAGAGGTAAAACCTGTCTCGTCCTTTTCCAGAAGCCGGATTGCCTCTATCATCATGGTGAGATTCACATTTTCCTTGTCGGCTTTGAAATCGTAGGCCGCCAGATTGCCGAGACCGTGTTTCAAATAGATGTCAACATTTCCGTTTTTATCTACAATGATTTTTTCAACGAGAACCTCAATGTCCGTCCGGGTCAGGCTTTTTTGCTCCAACACTTCATTTAAAATATCCAGTGCGGTTTGAAGGCCCGGTTTGATTGCTACAGTGGGGATATGGGGCTCTTTCGTCAAATCCTGCAGCGTTTTTTGGGTAGCAGAAATACGCTCCATTTTTTCAGTCTGTAGAGAGGCGTATGTTTCATTGATAATTTCAGCCATCCCCGGATTCGCCGTAAGTTCCTTTACCTTTTGCGTAATCAGTGTTTTCAGCTCTTTCTTGATTTTTTCCAGCTCGTTCTCCAGCCTCTGCTGGCTGTCGTCTGCGGAGTAAGTGGGAGCCTTTAAATTTGACAGGTCGAAATTCTGTATGATGTCTGCCAAAGAGTCACGGCAAAGGGTGAGGTATTTAATCAAAGCATCCGTCAGGGTTTCTTCTGTCACCAGATGGGCATATTCACAAAACTGCTTTCCCTTTTTGTTGTAGGTGCCGCACACATAATATTTCCCACGGTTCGGGCGGTTGATTGCAGTCAGCTTCATGCCGCAGTCCTTACAGTACAGACACCCGGAAAAGAGGTTAACATGTTTTCGCTGGCCCCGGTACTGGCTGTGATGGCGTCTGTCCTTCACCTCAAAAAGCAGCTTCATGGTATCGTCATCAAATATTTTCGGGTGGTGGTCCGGGAAAACAT
>CAMQOJ010000271.1 GCA_947003375.1 uncultured Lachnospiraceae bacterium | reverse complement strand
CACTTTTTTATATGACGAAAGGAGCGGCACAGCCTATGTCAAACTATATATGGAAAACGGAACACAAAGAAATCGCGAATATCACATCTCTGACTCCAAATGCCTACAACGTAACTCATATGTCGGAAAGAGCTTCCTGGGCAGTGGAGAGCTTTTTGCAGACGGCATGGCTGCTTCCGGGGAACGGATTCCTGGGATGGCAGATGAATTCTGACAAAGTCGGGCTCCGTGCCTTTGCTTTCTCAAAGGGGGACGTCAAGATGACATCCGGCGACTTTGGCTGGATTTTTGAGGAATATGCGGATGTCGAAGCACAGGCGCCGGATTCCTTTGAGGATCTGTACAGGGATTTCCCCAAAGTATATGTCCTGCGTCATATGCCGGGAATCTCCAACGAACTCCGGACATTCAGGAGCCGGCATCTGCCCTCTGGGGATACGGATTATCTCCGGGATGTGGTCAGGGCTGTGAAGGAGTCCGGGGGAGTCGTGCGGATCGTGGTGGAGACCGGTCATGACAGCCATGGCGTGATTCTGTTTTGTCTGGCGGAGGAGATGACTCTCCAGATGCGCGCCCTGCTCTCCCTGGCATTTCCGGATACCGTCCTGGAGGAGGCGGACATGGCGGACGCGGATACGGATTTCAGGCTTCCGGCAAAGTACCTGATGGAAAGCATGAAAAGGCTGCTGGAGGTCTTTCTCCTTGAGGATTCCTTGCTATTGGATTCCATAGAGGATCCCTCCACAGAGGATCCCTCCACAGAGGAGTCCTCCACAGAGGATCTCCCCACAGAGGATTCCTCCCTGGATTCCGAGGATCCTGCTTACAGATTCCGTTGGGAGGATGAAGACAATCTGGACGCAGCCTATGGTTACGCCGATCCGGAGGAATATGATGCGGAGGATCCAGCAGCCCACAGCCAGCCTGGAGCCGGTGGGAAATCCGGCGGCGGGGAGACGTCTGACCAGGAGCCTGACAGTCTCTTCCTGGATGAATTGGATCTGAGCGTGCGCACCTATGTCTGCCTGAATCGAGCCGGAATTTACACCCTGGGGGATCTCCGGAAAATGAGCCGGGAGGATCTGGCGAAGATCCGGAATCTTGGATCGAGAAGCCTGGAGGAAGTCATAAATAAGCTTGCGTCAATGGGCCTGTCCCTTCAGGGCGAGCAGCAGCCGCCCAGCAGCTCCCAAATGCTGGCACAACTGATAGGCCTGAAGGACGTGAAGGAGCAGGTCAGGAAAATAGCGGCCTTCGCCAGGATGAAGAAGGACATGGAGACGCTGGGCAGGGCATCCGTCCCGGTGGCGCTGAATATGGAGTTCGTGGGGAACCCCGGTACGGCGAAGACCACCGTGGCCAGGATCCTGGCCGGAATCTTCAAGGAGATCGGAATCCTTTCCAGCAGCCAGATCGTGGAGGCAGGCCGGGCGGATCTGGTGGCAGGCTATATCGGCCAGACCGCCATCAACGTGAAGTCCGTGTTCAAGAGGGCCAGGGGGAAGCTCCTGTTCATCGACGAGGCCTATTCCCTTGCATCGGACTCCCAGAGGGACTTCGGCTATGAGGCGGTCAACACCATCGTACAGGAGATGGAGAACAGCCGGAGCGACACAGTCGTAGTCTTCGCCGGTTACCCGGAAGAGATGGAAAACTTCTTCTCCATGAATCCGGGGCTGAGATCCCGCGTCCCCTTCCGCATCAGCTTCCCCGACTACTCTACCGACGAGATGGCGCAGATCGTCACCTTAGAGGCGCAGAAGCGAGGCTTCTCCCTCTGCCCCCGGGCGCTGGAAAAGGCGGTCTCCCTCTGCGGGGAGGCAAAGCACCGTTCCGACGCGGGGAACGGGCGGTTCTGCAGGAATCTGGTGGAAAACGCGATCCTGGGCTATGCCCTGCGGGTCTACGGGGAAGGGGCGGAAGACGCCGACGGGGCGGTAAAGGATTTTACCCTTGTGGAAGAGGATTTTTCCCTGCCGGACAATATGCAGGCAATACCGGAGAGACAGGAGGGAAAAAAATCCGCGCCCATAGGCTTCCGGTAGGAACTGTCGGAAAGACGATTCCTTATCAGCGGCGGGTTCCGGCGGCCTGCTTTTGTAAAATTTACAGACAAGAAGGCCGCTATCTGATATAGTGTACTCATGGCCGCCGGAATATGCCCCTCTGTCCAGGGCGGGAACATGTCCGGCGACCGCTGTACTCACGGCCTCAGACATCTGCTCTATGGAATGATCTGCCCTAGGAAATGTACGGCAGGCGGACGCCCTGCCATGCAGAACGGAAAGGGGCAATGAGGGCGCTCAGGAGTATGATCCATACAATGTGCGGCATGAATCACGGCCAGTGATTCTGTAGATTTCAGGAAAAATTCCGGAAAAGAAAGGTGGGAAAGACATGAAATTTTTTCAGGGAAAACAGGAAGATTACCGAAAGAACCTTGCCTGCATGGAGGAAGTGACAGACAGGCTCTTAGGCCACATGAAGGGGCACGGCTTCTCCTTCCGGCAGGAGATCACGGACAGCAAGGGGGACTTCAGCCAGGAGAAGCTCTGCGGTCTGGTGGAGGAGCTTGTGGAGCGCTGGGTGGAGACCCTGCGGGAGAGCACGGACAAAGATCCGAGCACCGGGGAGAGCCTGGCGGAGCCCTATATCCGGGAGCGGCGGGAGCTGTACGGCCTCTACCTCTACCTGGTCATGCGGTGCAGCCTGTGCGAGGGGGCGTATGCGAAAGCCTATCCTTACGGCTCTGTGGAGAAAGAGCGGACGGATTTTGCATTCCTGCTGGAACAGGCCAGGCGCCTGACCAGAAGATGGTGCGTCATGGCCGAGCCCGACGGGGGGAAACACAACGAGCTGTACGAGGGCTATGACGAGCACTTCGGCTTCCATCTCTACAAGACCCTTGTGGATCCCCAGAGGATCACCGACGACAGCGCCCTGAGCCCCTGGTGGAAACGCCAGGACAACCTGAAGCGCCTGACGAATGAGGGCAATATGAAACGAATCTACATCAGGCACCATTCGGGCGCTTTCCAGGGAAGCAGGGGCAAAGAAATTGCCCCAGACAGAGAGACAGCCACGGACAAAGAGACAGCCACGGGCGAGGAAACAGCCCCGGACGAGGAAACGGCTCCGGACAACGCGGCAGCCCAGGCGAGAGCCACAGTCCGGGCGGAAGAAACAGCTCCGGACAAAGCAGCAGTCCCGGCAGATGAAACAGCCCTAGGCAAAGCAGCAGTCCCGGCAGATAAAACAGCCCTGGGCAAAGCAGCAGCCCTGGCAGATGAAACAGCCCTGGGCAAAGCAGCAGCCCTGGGCGATAAAACGGCTCCGGACAACGCGGCAGCCCCTGGCAAAGTGGCAGCCCTGGCAAAAGCGACAGCCCCGGACGAGGAAACGGCTCCGGACAACGCGGCAGCCCCGGCGAACGCGACAGTCCGGGCGGAAGAAACGGCGCAGCTGAAGGCTTGCCACGATGAGGCTGAAACGGACAGCAATAGCAGCTATGAGGACGGCTGCGATGGCGACGACGGCTATGAGGACGATGATGCTTATGAGGATTTTGACGATTACGACGATTACGATGCCTATGGGGATTATGACGCTTATGAGGATGACAACGACCCCTATCCGTTCCCTGATTTCGAGACCAAGGCCGAATTCGAAGCCGCCGCGACGGAGCAGTGGGCCCAGGAGTATGAAAGGGCGGACTACCTGGCATCCCTCGCCCTGAGCTTTGCCTGTAAAGCCGAGTACCTCGAAGCCTGCAGGCGGTTCACGGCCTCCTTCGAGAAGGCCAGGCCGGAGGTGCTGCGGGACTTCTATCAGGAACTGGAGAGAATCGTGGGCCTGTATCTGGCCGAACGGAACCTCTCCCCCCTGGCGGATACCGATAAGACGCTGGACGTATACAGCCGCGTCTCCGACGGCCCCTGCCGGCAGGCGGGCAACTATGAAAGGAGGCTGCAATGGGAGAATCTGTGAACGGAATCCGCGGAGCCTTCTACAGCGACATCATCTACGATTACCAGTGCAAATATGACGACAAACGGGAAAAATCCTTTCTCTACAGAGCCTTTTGGGCAGAGGGCGTCTCGGGACTGCTCAAGCGCCTTGACCGGTCGCTTTCCGAGCACCTGGCCGGGGACGGCCATGAGTCTCCCAACCCGCTGGAGAAATATATGGCCCCGTTCTGCCCCAACAGCCGGCCCGGGAGCTGGGACTACCCCTGGCATCTGGCGAAGCAACCCCTAAAGCCCGGGGACGAGTCCCGCATCAAAGAGCAGCTTGCGGCGGCCATGGCGGAGCATCCAGCCTGGGCTAAGGGGCTGCTGACAAAAACGGTTCCGGAAAAGGGCCGCAAAGAGCGCCGGGACTTCTGGGAGGAGCTTTGGCTGAGAGATGCCGCTTACAGAGCCGGGCTGATCACCGACACGGACTATTACCTGTGGCTGGTGGAATATCTGGCGGTGCGGGACATCTATTATAAAGACAACAGCATAGCCAACGCCCATTTGTGGCTGAAAAGGCTGCTGCATAAGACAGGCGTGGCTGGCGAAGACCTGGACGTCAAGGCGAACGTGGAAAAGAAGCTGGCGGAGGCGGCAGCGCTGATACGCCAGGAACGGGACGCCGGAGGCACGGAAATCGCAGCCCAGCTCCACAATCTGAAACGCTCCGTGAAGAACAGGAACGGGGAGACCATCCGGAAAGAGGACTACCTGCCCTGGCTGACCGCCCGTCTGGAGCGGATGGCAGTCCACATCAAGGTCAAGACCTGGCTGCAGGACAGCGGATATCCCCTGGGGAGAAAGGACAAGGCGGAGACTCCGCCCAGAGAGCCCAGGAAACAGGACTTTTCCCTGCGCCTTTTCGAGGCATACTGCGACAGCGGCGAGGGCTACGAGTTCTACAGAAAAGACCTGGGGGGCCAGGAGAACTCCGGAGACTGGCATACGGACAGCCAGGGCTTCTGCATGCTGGAGCTGTCCCAGGCCGACAGCCTTCGGGAAATCCTGGAGCAGAGCGGAGGAAGATACCTCTACCTTCCGCTGGCCATCCACCTGGGAAGCGGCTGTATCTTCTTCCTGGCAGGGAAGGAGAATTACAGGGAAGCCTATGAGAAGGCGGGAAGGCTGCTGAAAGAGGCTTACAGGCAGGCAAACGGCTGCTACTGCTTTGACTATCTCCGTCTGGACGAAGGGTATCAGGCGCAGTTTCCCGGGGACGTGGGCGGGGCGTTTCGGCTGCAGCCCGCCTTCCATGAGAACCAGGGGCGTAGCTGCCTGGACGTTTTCATGGATTTCAAACGCTACTGCCTGTCCGGAACCTTAAGCCCCCGCCGGACAGTCAAAAACTTCAATGAAGAGGCTCCCGACGGTATCCCGGATGCGTTCCGCTGGGCCTTTGACAATCTGGAGGAGATGGAAGTGAGCCCACAGGCGGCAGTCTCCTTCCAGCGTGTGCGGGAAATGGCGGAAAAGTCATACTGACCTCTCCGGGCAGCCAGGAACGAAGCATCCAGGCCTTACACGGCCTGGATGCTGTTCTTTGGCCAGAAGCACCGCCGTGGTTCACAGGCTTCTATCCAGATAGCCGAACATGAGCTTCACCATATTCACTGCCAGGGCCCTCTCCTCTTTCGTCCTGCCGTTTAATAATTGCCGCAATATCAGGTATTCCGCATCGTCTTTTGCAGTGATGGAATCCGAGAGCAGGTAATCCACCGTGACGCCCAGCCGGTTCGCCACCGCCACCAGGTTATCCAAGGTCAGGCTGCGCTCTCCCCGTTCAATCTGCCCGATATACGCCATGGAAAGGTCTACATCCTCCGCCAGCTTCTCCTGTGTCAGATTCAGCTTCAGCCTCTCCTCCCGGATACGCCTGCCCAGTGTCTTCTGTTCCATAGAATCCCTCCCATGTCCATAGTTTGTGTTATAGTATACCCAAATAATACTAACCGCCGGAAATTCGCGTAATCCGCACAGCGCATTATTTTCCTTTGCCATGTGCTGTACTCTTCTCTCCCATCCCTCGTTTAAGCCTGTGTTTTCCCGGCCAGCCCTCCATTCCCATACTGAGTCCGCTTTATGACGATATGTTCCCGTAAAATTTACGGGCGGGCACAGAGGGGCCTG
>CAMQOJ010000270.1 GCA_947003375.1 uncultured Lachnospiraceae bacterium | reverse complement strand
CCCATACGGCCCCCAGGCCCCTGAAAGCCTGGCTTCCACATGGGCAGGCAGCGTCCGGTGGCAGGCCGGATGTCACCAGCGGATATTGACAACAGCACCCTGCTTTTTATATAATATCAATAAATACACGGCTGATCGGACAATGCGTCAGCCATAATACGGAGGCGAAATGAAATGAAGAGCATTCGAACCAAAATCACCTTGTGTCTCATCGTGACCGTCGTCACAGCCCTGCTGGGGGCAGGCATTTCCGGCATCGTGCCCAACTACCGCAGCACCCTTGCCACTGTGGACCACATGATGAGCCAAACCGCAGTCCTGGCGGCAGGGCGCGTGGAGCAGGAGCTGACCGCTTACAGGAACGTGGCCATGGACACCGGCTGCATCCCCCAGCTCTCCGATCCGGAGACATCGGCGGAGGAGAAAAAGGCCATCATCGACGAGCGCTGCGCCATGCACAATTTCCAGCGCGGGAACCTCATCGGCATGGACGGCATCAGCATTTTCGACGGAAAGGACTATTCCGACCGGGAATATGTCCAGCAGGCCATGCAGGGCAATGTCTATGTATCTGAGCCCCTGATCAGCAAAATCACCGGGGAATTGTCCATCATGGTGGCAGCCCCCCTGTACGAAAACGGGATTCACGGCTCCTCCATCGTGGGCGTGGTGTATTTTGTTCCCCCCGAGACCTTCCTGAACGATATCGTATCCTCCATCCAAGTCGGCGAGAACAGCCGGGCCTACATGATCAACAAGACCGGCGATACCATTGCCGACATCGTCCTTGATACCATCACCGTCCAGAACATCGGCGCCGAGGCCCAAAGCGACTCCTCCCTGGAGGACCTGGCTGCCATCCATGAAGCCATGTGCCGGGGAGAGAACGGCTTCGGAAGCTATGACAGCCCGGAGGGCAAAATGTTCCTGGCCTATGCGCCCGTGAACGGCACCGACAGCTGGAGCATTGCCGTTGCCGCGCCCCAGCTCAATTACCTCTCCTCCACCTACCAGGGCATGACCATCAATATCATCGTGATGGCCGCGTCGGTGGTGATATCCATCGTAGTGGCCCTGCTGCTGGCCGGCAGCATCAGCAAGCCCATGAAGGCCTGCGCAAAGAGGATGCAGCTTCTGGTGGAAGGCGACCTGGAAACCCCTGTGCCGAAAGTCTCCGGCAGGGACGAGACAGCCATGCTGGCCCGTTCCACCGCCTCTCTGGTAGAAGGCTTAGGCACAGTCATCAATGATATCAGCTATCTGATGACCCAGCTTGCCAATCAGAACCTGAACATCCGCACCCAGCACGGGGAGGCCTATGTGGGCAGCTTCCAGAACATCCTGCTCTCCATGCGCCATATGAAGGAATCGCTGAGCGATGTGCTGATGCAGGTCCACGGCTCTGCCGGCCAGGTGTCCTCGGCCAGCCAGCAGCTCTCCGCCGGTGCCCAGACCCTGAGCCAGGGCTCTGTAGAGCAGGCCAGCGCAGTGGAGGAGCTGGCGTCACAGGTCACGGAAATCTCCGAGCAGGCCATGGAGACAGCCAAGAGCGCAGTGGACGTCCGCAGCCAGACCCATCTGGCCGGGGAAGCGATTTCCCACTGCAACCAGCAGATGCAGTCGCTGACCGGTGCTATGGACAGGATACAGACCTGCTCCAACGAAATCGGGAAGATCCTGAAGACAATAGAGGACATCGCGTTCCAGACCAACATCCTGTCCCTGAACGCGGCTGTGGAGGCCGCAAGGGCAGGCGAAGCGGGCAAGGGCTTTGCCGTGGTGGCAGAGGAGGTGCGCACCCTGGCCGGAAAATCCGCCGAGGCGGCAAAGAATACCTCCGTGCTCATCGAACGCTCCTCGGAGGCAGTTCGTGAAGGAAACGGCATCGCGAGGGAAACGGCTGACAGCCTGCTGGAGGTCGTGGCTTCCATCCAGACCGTGGCAGTTTCCATGGACCACATAGCGGCGGCATCCGATGAACAGTCCTCCGCGGTCCATCAGGTCTCCGAGGGAATCAACCAGATTTCCATGGTGGTGCAGAACAACAGCGCCACCGCCCAGCAGAGCGCATCCGCCAGCGAGCAGCTCTCCGCGGAGGCTACAGGCCTGAACCAGTTGGTGAACCGGTTCACCCTGCCCACCGATTAAGTCCGGAAAAAACATATTCATACATAAGAGGATGGCGGCCCGCTTACACAGGCCGCCATTCCGACATTTAGGACCAATGATTATATTTCCCAATCTACGCCTTAATTCCCCCAGGCTCTGTCATAACGGTTCTGATATATCTCAATCAGCTTGTCAAGGCCAAGGTTCTGCAGATCCGAGATATAGGTATCCCAATCCTCCAGGGAATACGTACCCATGATAAGGTTCATCAGGATTTCCTTGGAACGGGTGTCCAAATCTGTATAGAAGGAATCCACTTCGTCATTTTCCGCCACAGTCGATACAGCCATATCCACGCTCATCGCCGCATAGGAATACTTTTCTTCATTCTCATAGATATCCCTGATCAGCTTCACCTTCTCCTCGAAGCCCTCTTCCGGATATCCCATGTCATAGCCGGCGCCCTTGGTCATATCGACCTCCTGCTTACGGTCCACCTTCTGGACACGGGGTGCGATACCATTGTTCACCCACAGGGCAGGCGTCTTCACAATCATCTGCACTTCGCTGTCCTCACTGTCCGAATACTGGACCATCTCGCCGTTCTCGTCATACTCAAAGCTGAATCCTTCGATACCGAACTCGCTCAGCAGTGCGTACTCTTCGCTGGCAATATAATCCAGATAGATGGCAACTGCCTCAGGGTCTGCCTTGTCGGTGGCCGCATAGTCGTAACCGGCTTTCTGGATGCCGCGCTGTCTCGCAATCAGGGGCTCCACTCCCTCCACAGCCTTGCAGTGTACGCCTACATAATAAGGCGCAGCCTCTCCTTCGGGAACCATTATGGTAGGCTCCTGCCAGGTCTGAAGAGCCCAGTCGAAGATCATGGCAGCTTTATTCTCGGCCACCTCAGTGGAATTCTCAGAGTCGCCGTCAACCAGCATCCCTTCCTCATACAGCTTCTGCATGAACTGGATGTACTCCTTCACGTTCTCGTCATACCAGGGCGAGCTCACCTTCCCTGTATAATAATCCACATAGGCAATCGAGTTGCCCAGCCCAAACAGCTGCGCGATGCTGCCCGAGAAGGTGCTCAGGGACAGGCGGGCCACTTCATCGGCCTCCCCATTGCCATTGACGTCATTCTCCCTGAATGCCTTCAGAGCCTCATACAGCTCATCCGTGGTCTGCGGCATCTCCAGGCCCAGCTTATCCAGCCAGTCCTTACGAATCTGGGGCATGGTGAAGGAACCGAAATTGGAATCGCCATATGTACCGATGATGGCGGTGGATACCCAGTAGATATTCCCGTCCTCCAGGACATTCAGCTTCACTACTTCGCTGCCCGCGCCCTGCTCAAAGAATTCCTTCGTGGCCTCCTGGCCATACTGATTCCAGATTTGATTCAGAGGCTGAAGCTTCCCCTGCTCCACCAGGCCTATCCTGGTCTTCGTGCTTAAAGGGGCGATGTAGACAAAGTCATAGTCCAATCCGGCAGCCAGCTGATTGTTCACCGTAGTGTCGTACTGGTCGTTCTCGATCAGATCCAGCTCCAGCTTCAGTCCACGCTCCGCCAGGTCCGAAGTGAACCTCTCCCAGAGCTTGCTGTCTCCATTCACCCAATCTGACAGCTTCACGGTCTGGCCGTTTCCGTCCGTTCCCGAGTGGTCCACGCCCAGGATGTGGAGAGTCTTCAGATCCCCGGAGGCCTCCTCCGAGCCACTGCCCCCACCGGAGCTCTCCTCACCGGCATCACCTTCCTCACCGGCGCTGCTCTCTTCACCGGCGGAATCCCCACCGGCGCTGGAGCTGCCCTCCCCGGAGCTCTGGGAAGCATTGTCCCCACACCCTGCAAGCAGGGATGCTGTCATGATTGCTGCCATAAAAGCAGCCATTGCTTTTCTTTTCATACTTTCCTCCATTCTGATTCACATTTCTGAATTTTCTGCTTTTGCCATTGGCATCTTACTCTTTCAGGGAACCCAGCACCATACCCTTGATGAAGTACTTCTGGAAAAACGGATATGTGCACAATACCGGCAGCGATGTAAATATGATCATCGCATATTTCAATTGCGCATTTGAAAGCTGGCGCTCCGCTATCTCTCTCGCTGTTGCTGCATCTACCACCTCCTTTACAGACTGTGTTGCTTCGATCAAAAGGCGGCGCAGATACAACTGCAGCGGCTGCCAGTCCGTATGCGGCAGATAAAGCATAGCGCCGAACCAGCTGTTCCATACGCCCACGATCGTATATACCGCCACCACGGCGAAAATAGGCTTGCCAAGCGGTATCATCACTCTCGTAAAGACCTGCAGGACTCCCGCCCCGTCAATCTTGGCCGCCTCCGAGAGCGAATCCGGTATGGATTTGAAATACGCCTTAATCAAAATGATGTTCCAGATGGAAAAACAGCTTGGTATAATCTGGGACAGGGGCGAGTCGTACAATCCCAGCTTCACGATCAGCAAAAAAGTGGGAATCATACCGCCGCCGAAATACATGGGAATCAGCAGGAACATGGTAAGCCATTTCCGCCCTATCAGCTTTTTGTAGTTGAGCCCATAGGCCACCACAGAGCTGGTGATGATCATCAGGACCGTATTCGGCAGTACATATACAATCGTATTGAGATAGGCGCGCCACATAGTGCTGTTCTGAACCAACACTTTGTAGGCAGAAAGGTCGAAGCCTTTCGGTATGGTATACACTCTCATGGTGCTGGCATACTGCGGTGAGCTCAGCGACAGAATCAGCACATAATACATAGGGTACAGCGTGATGAACGCAATCATCACACATGCAAAATACATCAGGAACGTGGCAAATCTGTTGCCTTCCCTTATTCCGCTTCTCTTTTTTCTCTTCATATGCGTCCTTTCTACTCTACCAGAGTCCAAATCCGGTCAATGTGTTGCTGATCCGATTGGCTATGTAGGTAAAGATGAAACCTATCACGGAGACGAACAGGCCCGCCGCCGTGGTATAGCTGTACTGCGCTTCCAGGATACCCAGCCTGTAGACATACGTGCCTACCACATCCGCCACTTCATAAGTCGCAGGCGTATACAGCAGCAGAATCATTTCCGAGTTCGCCGAAAGCACGGAGCCCACTGCCATAATCAGGTTGATCGCGATGACCGACCTCAGTCCGGGCAGCGTGATATGCCATACCTGCTTCCACCGGTTCGCGCCGTCCAGCTTGGCCGCCTCATACAGCCCCGGATCGATGGACGATATGATAGAGCAATACAGAATACTGGAAAAACCGAAGCTCTTCCACACATTCGTGAACGTATAGATCCACGGGAATGCGTCTGTGGAGGTGCGGTAATTCTGCGGCTTCGCGCCGAAAAATGCCAGCAGGTTGGTAATCAGGCCATTGATGTCGATGAACGAAATCACCATACCTACCACTACCACGGTGGAAATGAAATAGGGCATGTAGCTGGTGGTCTGCACGAATTTCTTGAACCCGGCATGGCGTATCTGATCCAGCAGCAGCGCGAACAGGATAGGTGCCGTGAAGCCAAAGAGCAGGTTCAGCACGCTCAGGATCAGGGTATTCCTGATGAGCCTGAAGAAATAGTGGCTTGTTATGAATCTCTCGAACCATTTAAAGCCTACCCATTTCACACCTTCCCCAAAAAAAGAAGCTCCCGGAACATAGTCCTGAAAAGCAATCACGATTCCGTACATGGGGATGTAGCAGAAGACAAATATTAATATCAGCGTCGGGAGCATCATGGCATAAATCTGAAGATTCTCGCTGATGACGCCCTTGCCATACTTTTTCTTCTCTGCCTTCTGTTTTCCTTTCTTTAATCCATTGTTTCCTTTCGTCTCCATATATTCCTCCAATTCTTTTTATATTTCGGAAATTTCGCTAATGGCATCCGCCGCCCTTCCGCATACATATGGCATGGCCCTCTTGTCCCTCACAGCCTCCCCCCTTATTTATTTTCACGAATAAGTCCCCCTTCGCCCCTTGCGTTTTGGCCATTCCTGAAATGTATACTTTTTGGGAATTTTTTTCAATTACGAAGATTATGTATAT
>CAMQOJ010000269.1 GCA_947003375.1 uncultured Lachnospiraceae bacterium | reverse complement strand
TACACGAGTCTCTTCGTCGGCAGCGTCAGATGTGTATAAGAGACAGGAATAAAATGAATGAACATCAAGCAGTAAGTGAATGTGGCAAATGTAGTTATGCATGTAAAAATTGTACTGATGAGTGTAAAATAAGGCATTTAGAGAAGCATTCATTGCTTCAGAATTGGGATTAAGATGATGAAAGCAGCCAGGCAGCAAAAGGAGAAGGGGAAACTTCTCCTTTTTTGATAGAAAAAACAGTAGATAGAATTCCTTTTATTCTTGACAGGAGACGTCTAACGTGTTAGACTCAAATCAGTCTAATACATTAGTCTTGAAAGCATTCTGGTAATATGTCAAGAACTTTTTGAAAAAGATTTTGATATGTTTTTCAGGAAAAAGGGTAACTTTAATAGACCTTCGGTGGCATTTATCCAAAACCGAATGTCAGTTCGGATTGCTATTTAGTTCGGCGTCCAATAGTTCGCCGGTGTACAGTTGGTTTTTGACCAGCAATCCAAAAACGAGTCGTACGAGTTTACGAGATGTAAGCGCGAGTGCTCTCTTGTGCTGATGTTTCGGGACCTCAGCATATTTCCTGGCATAGTAATCCTGATATTCAGGTATATGCCGCCTGACACTGTTGGCTGCCTCACCAAGGTAATAACGCAGATATGTGTTGCCTGCCCTGGTGATGGGGGTGTCCTCTGATTCAAAGTCACCGGAATCGCCTTTGCGCCATGTAAGGCCGGCGTATTTGGCCAATGCATCCGATGAGTGGAAAGCGGTGATGCATCCGATTTCCGCAATCATCCCGGCCGCCCATACAGGGCCGATTCCGGGGATGGACCCAAGGATTGTCAGCGCATTTGGCGCCATGCCCTGTATGGCCTTAAAAATAGCTTTGTCGATGGCCTTGATTTCTTTCTGGTAGGCTTCGATACAGTTGAATGAGCTTGCCAGGGAAATATTGATAGGCTCATACATGCACTTGTCAAGGCGGTAGGAGTCACGGGCGGCTTTCCTGAGGAGCTGGGAAGTCCTGGCCAGGTCGGGGATCCGGTTGCGGCTCTTTTCGGCAAGGAACTGCAGGAGCTCTTCCTCCGGCGCATCAATGATATCCTGCACGGACATATACTCTGTCAGCAGGGCGGAAGCGGTCGCACCATAAAGGTTGCTGAAAGGCTGGTCATCATCCGGAAGGATCTGTAATTCGCTGAACTTCAGATACAGGTTGGAGACCATGTAGGTCTTCTCCCTGCTGATGCATTCAGCCAGGTGCAGGCGGTGCCTTGTAAGCCGTTCCAGTGCCAGATACTGGCTCCCGCGCCAGGGGTCGCACTCGATACGCCCTGCCCGCGCAAAGTCCGAAATGATGAATGCATCCAGCGGGTCCGTCTTGGACATACCGATGAAAGACTTACGGTAGTTGGCCGTCATCTTAGGATTCAGGCAGAAGACGTAGGGCTTATATGGCATCAGGGCTTCATAGGTAGAGAGGAAGTTGGCTATATGGATGCTGTAAACAGAAGTGGACTCCAAAGCAGCCACGACTGTTGTCAGGTCAGGGTGTCTTTTCAGACAGCCCAGGATGATTGCCGCCAGCTCCTCAGCCCCAGGCTGGTTATTGGAGAAGGCGGAGGAGATGTACTTGTTCTTATGGAAATCCATTGCATAGACCACGTTGGATCTGGAACTTACATCGATACCGACAAACAGGGTGGACATAAAGTCGATCTTTAACATGATATCACCATCCTTTCCGATCTGGATTTGTGGAACCTGAAGCAGAAGGTTTACCCCGGGCTGTGTAAGGTGACTGAAACCTCGCGCAATGAGCATGCACCCCGCCAGCAATCTTTGCTGGTGCTACGGCAGGGGACGCAACTTCTGAGTAAGCAGAATGTGCCATACACGCCGGGCTGCATGCTTTCTAAAGCAGACGCGGATGAACCGGCTGAAAGGAGAAAAAGCAGTGCCCTCGGACATCAGACTCTGGCTGATATCATACCACAGGATAAACAATTATGGAACTGGGTTGTACAGGTGATGAAAGGATGGGAGGGGACTCCTCCTGACTACCTTCACCTATATCAATAAGAAAGGATTATCAAAGTAACTGTTGGCTGTATAGATGGGACGGGATAGGGAGGATTCTCCTTCTGAATTATCCGTCATCTATATCACAAAAAGAATAAGTCTATAGCCTGTTTTGATTGGCTATAAACTTATTATACGAGGAGAGATTTTATGGAGACACCGAAAGTATTCGAGAGCGAGTACCGTTTCTGCCTGATTCTATGGGAGAACGAGCCGATCAACAGCACGAAGCTGGCGAAATTATGCAACGAAAAGCTGGGCTGGAGCCGCACCACCACCTACACCGTCATCCGGCGGCTGTCTGACAGGGGCGTGGTCAAGAACGAGAATGCGGTGGTGACGTCTTTGGTCTCCAAGGACCAGGTGCAGGCGGCGGAGATCGACGAGCTGGTGGAGAAGACGTTCCAGGGCTCCATCCCCGCTTTCATCGCCGCCTTTACGAAGCGGAAGAAGCTGTCAGGGGAAGAGGTGGAGGAGATCCGCCGGATGCTGGACCGGTATGAGGACGGGGCGGATCCGGAGGGACAGGCGCTGTCAGAGCAGTAGGAGGGACGCGTATGGAACATATTTTTGTAGAGATACTGAACAGGAGTATAGCGGCGGGATGGGTGATCCTTGCGGTAGCTGCGCTGCGCCTGCTGCTTCGGAGAGCGCCGAAATGGACGAGCTGCCTGCTGTGGGCGCTGGTGGCGGTGCGGCTGGCCTGCCCGTTTTCGATGGAGAGCGCATTCAGCCTGATTCCCAGCAGGGAGACGGTGCATGGCGGCATGGACGGTCCGGAGGGAAAATTTGTGGACAGCGGCATCCGGTTCCTGGATGACGCCGTGAATCCGGCGCTTCGCCGTTCCTTTGATTCCGCCGCCGTATCGGGCGCGGGGTTGGACGGCGCTGCTGGCACAGACACAGGTGCTGGCCCTGACGCAGGTGCTGGCTCTGGCACAGGTGCTGGCCCTGGAACAGGGGGTGATACAGGCGCGCATACAGGCGTGAACCCGGCGGCGCGCGTCCTTTTTGTCGGCGGTATCATATGGGCCGCGGGCATGGGGATTTTGGTGCTGCATTCACTGGCCAGCTACATCCGGCTATGGCGCAGGGTGCGGACGGCGGTGCGGCTGGAGGAATCCGTATATGAGAGCGAGTTCACGGACACGCCTTTTGTGCTGGGCATAGTGAGGTCCCGCATCTATCTGCCCGCCCATATGCCGGAGGAAATGCGCGTCCCGGTGCTGGCCCATGAACGGGCCCACCTGAGGCGGCTGGACAATCTGTGGAAGATGGCGGGGTATGGGCTGCTATGCGCCTACTGGTTCCATCCGCTGGTCTGGGCTGCGTATTCCCTGTTCTGCAGGGATTTGGAGCTGGCCTGTGACGAAAGCGTCATAAAGGGGTACGATGCGCACAGGAGGAGGCTGTACTCGGAGGCATTGCTGGCATGCAGCCTTGACAGGCGCGGGGCGTTGGGATATCCGCTGGCTTTCGGGGAAGTGGGGGTCAGGGAGAGGATCAAGGCGGTGATTCGGTATAAGAAGCCCGGGTTCTGGATGGCAGTGGCGGCAGTGGCTGCCTGTATCGCGGTGGCGATATGTTTTCTGACGGATCCAATGGATTCCGGGGATGCACAGCCGCTGCCTTCGGGGGCAGGCGGAGAAGCCGGAGCGGACGGAAACGCGGGAGGGGATAGCTGGTATGCCGCCGGGAACGGAAGCGGGACGAAGCAGGGCACTGTCCCGGATGGGCAGGGTAGCGATGGCGGGGACCGATTTGGCGGAACGGGGACAGAGGCTGACGGGCCGGACGGAGGCAGTGGGGCAGTCGGCGATGACGGCGGGAAGCCTGGCGGCGGGGAGCCCGGCGGAAGTGACGGGGAGCCCGGCAGCGGCGGTCAGACGGCAGGGGATTCCGCGGAGACAGAGGCAGCGGACAGCGCCCTGCGGGAAGCGTTCGTAAGAGAATGGACCGAAGCCTTTGTGAGCCGGGACGGAAATGCCATCCAGCGGTTGGCAACCGAGGGTGTCGCGGAAGAATTCGAATTGGACGACATGCTCTCCGGGCCCCAGGGACAGCGCAGCTTCGGATTCTCCAGCCCATGGCCGGAGGATGTGGACAGGGACGCCGTGGTATGCGAGGTCAGTCCGGAGCATGCAGTCATCCTCTACTATGCATGGACATCGGAGCCCCATGTGACGATCTGGAAGGAGCAGATTTTTTATGGAAAGCAGGACGGCGGGTATGTGGTGACCAGGGAGGAGCTGACCTGGCTGGACGATATTTCTTCTATAGAGGAATACGGCGAGGCTTACGGGCGCTTCGGAATCGACGGCACCGCCATGGACTACGAGACCAACGGGCTGGGGGAGGCACTGAACAGCCAGGCCCTGCTCAGCTCCAGCACGGCCTATCAGGATCTCTTCCAGCCGGAGAGCGCCGCCAGGAGGCTGCTGAACCTGTCGGAGGACTCTTCCCAGATAACGCTGCAGCGCCTCTTTGAGGAGCCGGGCTCCATAAACTTCAATATCGGATTCCCGCGGGAAGAGGAGAATCTGCCCATGCCGATCACCATGTACCAGCCCTATGGGGAGGACGGCATCTGGATTCCAAAGAACCGCAGGGTGGACGTGGTAGCCAGGTTCAAGAGAATAGACTGGGAGGAAATCCGCAGCAGGCATATGGCCCTTGTGACGGAGCCCGGCCTCTGGGACCATGTGGTCCTCATTGCCGAACTTCCGGAGGAGGGCATCAGGCTCTATGGCTACAATGACGCGGAATGGTGCTGGGAAGGGGTGGCTGTGGAGATTGGCGATGATGTGGATTATTTCGACTGGACTTATACGTCTCCCCGGACAATCCTGCCGGAAATGTACTGGAATGGGGAGAAGAGGCAGCTACAGGTGGCGCTGAACATCTATACGGGCACCGGCGTCGCGGCCCAGGAGCTGCATATAGTGCAGTACGGCGATGAAGGCTCACCGCAGGACTATGCGCTGGAACTGGATGTGATGCAGGACATGCTGTATGAGAGAATCGGATTTTATGTCGTGGAAGAGACAGGGCAGATGCGGCTGTTCGACAAGTGGGACAGGACAGAACTGGGGGAGGTGGACATCGGGAGGAAAAAGGTGAATGACATTGAACTGGGAATGATTTCCAGCTACTCTCTGGGGGAGAGCGTCAAGCTTGTGGTGGAGCCTGGATATTGGGAGGAGGGCATGTCCATTGCCCAATATCCGGACGACATGCCCATGCTGGAGGTGGAGGTGCGCCTGTGGGAGAGAGAGGGGAAGATTCCGTTTGGTGGATTTGGGGAGATCAAGAGTGATGCTGAGCCGGTTGGGATAGATGTTATAGAGGTAGAGGTGCTGGAGGAGTAGTTCCGGAGGCGGCAGAGTCGGTATTTTCCGATAATCTGAAAGAAAGCGTCATAAGACTTAACGTATCATAAAAAAGTTCGCCTAACTGGCATGTTAGGCGAACTTTTTTATCACTTCTAACATTTTATACCCAATGTGGGGATAGTGCAAGCCTAAATTTATTTTTGTCAATATTTGCTAATTTTCTTTGCCTTTTTCGGAGTTTATCGTTTATTTCGCAGAAGAATTTGTGTTAAATTGCTTTTTAGGGCGTTTGGCTGTGTGTTCTGCGCTGTTTTCCGAAGGGAGGCGCGGAGGCCGAAAAGGGCCGAAAAAGTTCGCCTAACATGCCAGTAAGGCGAACTATTTGGAGGGTGGCATGGGTTCAGGGGCCGATTTGATGCCTTTTGGATGTATGGGCAGGAATCTGGAGCCTGTGGCATGGGTTAGGCAACAGCCTGTCGTCATGCTATTCTGCCTGGAAATGGGTGCATGGGGGCGCAGTGAAATGCCTGAGACGATGAAGAGTGAATATGATATCGCCAAACCGCACGATAGAGGGCAAGAACAGCTTTCTATCGTCAAGCCGTACAGTAGAAAGCAGGAGAAGCTTTCTGCTGTCGAGCATTACGAGAAGATGCGGGAGCTGGGATGCTTCACCCTGCAGGACATCACCGAGAGGGCAGGGGAGCGTTCGGCGGCGACCGACGCGGTGAACGCTTAGTAGGCGAAGGGTCGCAGAGG
>CAMQOJ010000268.1 GCA_947003375.1 uncultured Lachnospiraceae bacterium | reverse complement strand
ACATACAACCATATGGAAGGGTTATTCTTTTATTGAAAACTTTTAACTCACAAGTAAACATATTGGATTTAACAATCAGGAAAGGAGATCGACATGATTCAAATCACGCTTGCCGGAACTGCTTTAAGCTTTGACGAAGCCAATCTGCATTTCTCCATGACCCGGAACGGAACGGAGTGGAGCTGGAATCCGGACTACACCCCTGTATTCTCCTCCATGGAGAAGGAGATTCCCTTTCAGGAAGCTGCCTCCATCTCCCATGAGGTGCGCCAGACCGGGCTGGGGAAAGGTATCCTCTCCCGATACGAGGGCTTTGCCCCGGAGGGAAAAGAGACGGGCTTGGCTTTCTGCACTTATGTCTGGATTGAAGGGGCTACGGGGGACGTGTTCTTCGAGTGGATTCCCCTTGGGGAGGAGGACACTCCCGTCCAGTCCGTCACCTGGCCGGGGCCTATGGACTTCGGGGAGAAAAGGGAGGACTGGTACACCCTGCTGAACTACCATCAGGGGCTCCTTATCCCCAATACCTGGGAGACAGAGCTGGGGAAGCTCCCCTTCGGCGGCTCCCTGTGCTCCGCCGCCAGTTACATGCCCTGGTTCGGCCAGGTGAAGGCCGGAGAAGGGTACATAGCCATCTGTGAACAGCCCTGGGACAGCGCCTTCTACGCGGAGCATCCCGCCGGAGGGCCCTACACGAAAGCCGGGGTGCGCTGGGGGGCCAGCCTGGGGAAGATGCGCTACCGCAGGGTCATGCGCTACACGCTGCTGAGCGATTGCGACTACAATGATGTCTGTAAAGTGTACCGCAGCTATGTGAAGGAAAAGGGCCTGTTCTGCAGCCTGAAGGAAAAGGCGGCGAAGGCCCCCGGGGTGGACCGGCTGATCGGAAGCCTCTTCCTCCATCGGGGAATCAAGAATCATGTCTGTCCGGAATCCTCCATGTACGACGCGGAGCATCCCGGCAAGTACGACCGCGTGGTGCCCTTCCGGACACGGACAGAGGAGATCAAAGCCCTCCGGGCCCAGGGCTTCGAGAAGCTCTACCTGCACCTGGACGGCTGGGGAGACCCGGGATACGACAACCAGCATCCCGACTATCTGCCCCCCTGTGAGGAGGCCGGCGGCTGGGATGGCATGAAGGAGCTGGCGGATACCCTCCACGACTGCGGATATCTCTTCGGCATCCACGATCAGTACCGGGACTACTATTTCGACGGGAAGACCTTCGACGCCTCCTTCGGCTGCCTCCAGACGGACGGCACCATTCCGGAGCACGCCAACTGGGCAGGCGGGCATCAGACATACCTCTGCGCCACCCAGGCCCCCTATTATGTAAAGCGCAATTTCCGCCAGTTGGCGGAGCATGATATCAGCCTGGACTGCGCCTACCTGGATGTCTTCACCTGCAATGAGCCGGATGAATGCGCCAATCCCATGCACTACATGAGCCGCAGGGACTGTCTGGATTTCCGGGGGCAGTGCTTCGAGTACCTCCTCTCCCAGGGGATCCTCCCCAGCTCCGAGGAGGTCTCAGACTGGAGCATGAAGAGCCTGGTGTTCTGCCATTACGCGCCCTATCAGTTCCAGATGTGCAAGCCCGGCACGCCCCGGAAGGGCATCCCCGTGCCCCTGTTCAACCTGGTATACCACGACTGTGTCATCATCCCCTGGATGATGGAGAAGATGGACGCGCACAACGACTACATGCTCTACGCCCTGTTGAACGGCGGCGCGCCCTACCTGATTCGGGACGGCGCTTATCCGGGCATCGACGGCTCCTTCCAGCCGGAATTCACCTTCACCGACAGGGAGGCCTATGACCGGTGCAGGGTGGTGGCCGATCTCCATGAGCGGATCGCCGCCTGTGAGATGGTATCCCATAAGCTGCTCACACCGGACGGGTCAAAGCAGGAGACTGTGTTCAGCGACGGCACCACAGTGCGGGTAGATCTGGATGCGCTCAGCTATGAGATCTGCCAGGGGTGATGCTGTCGAAGAAATAAGAATTCCCGCCGGAATCAGGCATTTTCCATACCTGAATCCCGGCGGGATTCCCTTTTTATGTTCCGTCCTTTTGGTACCCCAATGGGCCTATCTCCAGCTATGCTCTTTTATCCGCTCATACTCCTCCATGGTGATGGTCAGAATCGTGCCATGCTTGAAGCCATAGGGGAAGGAGAACGCCCTGTCCGAGCGGAGGAATTCCCCGGACTTCAAGGACTCTGCCACGAAGGGCACATAGCCCTGCCCCTCCCCGGGCACGCCGTAATAATCCAGGAACAGGCACCACTTCCCGTCCTCCAGCCGCACGGCAGTAGGCGCCTCGTACAGCCCGCTCTCCACGGTTTCCATGCTCCGGTCAAAGCTTTCCACCCTTTCATAGGGGCCTGTGACATGGTCTGCGGCCAGGAGGATAATCTTGGCCGGGTTCGCTTCGCTCTTCACGAAGAGATAGTAGCGGCCGTCCTCCTCATAGATTGCGGAATCGATTACCCCGCCGTCTTTCTTTCGGTACAGGACCTTCGGCTCCGTAAAGCTCTGGAAATCCTTTGTCCTGCTGTAATAGATTCCCTTGGGGCCATAGCCGTTGGCGCAGTGGGAGGAAGACCAGTGCAGCACATAGTCCCCCTGCTCCCTGTCGCAGATGATGTCCGGCGCCCAGAGGCATCCGAAGTCCTCGTTTCCTAACCTGACCAGCCGCTGCTCCGTCCAGTCCGTGAGATTGTCGGATTCCCACAGGGCCAGGCATTTGCTGCCGTTTCGGCCGATTTCGTCCCAGGAATGGCGATATTGATTGCGCATGCCGTAGGCCAGGCTCAAATCCGTGGCAATGATATAGAATTTCCCGTTCTCCTCACATCGGATAATCGTAAAATCCCGGACGCCCTTATCCCCGTAATAGGCCCAAAGCACCGGCGCACCGCCGTTTACCGCCTCCCAGTGGCAGCCGTCCCTGCTGAGACCGAAGTATACCTGTTCTCCGTCAGGCGTTGCCTTTTCCCTGAAATGCACGAATAAATATGCCTGCATCCCGCTCCTCCTTACCCCTTTTCCTCTGCGTTGCCTGCACTCCCGCATTCTGCCCATACTGCTGCATGCGGCCCCTGCTTCCAGATTTATTTCTTCAATCTCACCACATTCCAGCTATGCTTTCCGAACACGGTGGTGAACCTTCCGTCCTCCAGGCGGGAGGCGTTCCCTGCCACAGGCACCACGCACTGAGGGGCGTCCTCCGTGTTGACAGCCTTCATGTCGTCATTGGTCAGGACGATATGTTCTACGACTTTGTAGTCAACAAACTGCCTCAAATCGCAGCTCACCTCCAGATCCTCCTCCAGGTCCTTGTTCACCGCGAAGATGGTCAGCTCCCCATCCTCCTCATTCCAGACGCAGACGCTGTCCAGGAAGGAGACCTCGCCATAATTTCTGCTCTCATAGAAGGGCGCTTTCACCAGGGTGTTCAGCACTGTCCCCCTGCCGTACACGCTGGCATGCATATAGGGATAGAAAATCGTCTGCCTCCAGGCCCCGGTGTCCGAGGTCATGATGGGCGCGATCACGTTCACCAACTGGGCCAGGCAGGCAACCTTCACCCTGTCCGCATGGCGCAGCATAGTGATCAGCATGCTGCCCACCAGCAGCGCATCCTCGAAATTGTACACGTCCTCCAGCTGATGGGGGGCCTGCACCCACTTCTCCAGCTTCTTGTCCGCCTCGTTGCTGTGATACCACACATTCCACTCGTCAAAGGACAGGTTGATCTGCTTCTTGCTGCGTTTCTTGGCCTTCACGCAGTCCGCGATGGACAGGACGGAGCTGATGAACTCATCCATGCCCTTGGAATTTGCCAGAAATTCCGGCGTGTCATTGTCCCGGTTCCCATAGTACTGATGGAGGGAGAGATAGTCCACCTGGTCATAGCATTCGCTCAGGACCTCATCCTCCCAGTAGCCGAAGGTATCCATGCCAAGGGCGGAGCTGCCGCATGCCACCGTCTCAATGCTCGGATCCATGAACTTCATCAGCCTGCTGGTCTCCGCCGCGGCCCGGCCGTACTCCTTCGCCGTCTTGTGCCCCATCTGCCAGGGGCCGTCCATCTCGTTACCCATGCACCAGAGCTTGATGTCGTGTGGCTCCTCATAGCCGTGCTTCCTCCGCAGGTCGCTGTAATAGCTGCCCTTTTTAAAATTGCAGTACTCCAACAGATCCTTGGCCTCCTCCGGCCCCCTGGTCCCCAGGTTCACGGCCATCATCACTTCCGTCCCGGCTTTCTTTGCCCAGTCCGCGAACTCATTCAGGCCGAACTGGTTGGACTCTATCACCTGCCAAGCCAAATCCACCTTGGCGGGCCGCTGCTCCTTGGGCCCCACGCCGTCCTCCCAGTGGTAGCCGGACACGAAATTCCCGCCGGGATAGCGCACGATGGGCACCTTCAGCTCCTTTACCAGCTCCAGCACGTCCTTACGCATGCCCTGCTCGTCCGCGAAGGGGCTGTTCTCCTGATAGATGCCTTCATACACCGCCCGTCCCAGATGCTCGATGAAGGAGCCGAAGATCCGCTTGTCCACCGCCCCTGTGAGGAAATATTTGTCTACGATGATCTCTGCCTTTTTCATTTTGTCTGTACCTCGTTTCCGCGCCGCTCCCTGCGTCTGACGTGTCTCCGGCGCTGTCCTATTTGATGCTCCTATCATAAACCTGTTCGCCCAGATATTCCATCGCCTTTTTTCCGTTTCATTTGACTTTTCTTCCGGTCATGTGATATGCTTATCCTCAAAAGGGACATCAGGAGGAGCGCACCATGTACACACTGAATTTCTGCGAATACAACCGGTCGAACCACGATTTCGACACCATCTTCCGCCCCAGGGGAAGCGGGGATTATCTGTTCCTCCTGTTCAAGTCCCCCATGAAGGTCTATGATGGAGACAGAATCGCCGTCACAAAGGAGAACGCCTGCATCCTCTATACCCCGGGCAGCCCCCAGCACTACCAGGCCGTCCACAGGTTCCGCAACAGCTATCTTCACTTTTCTTCCGATGAGAGTCCGGCCCGGCGCTTTCCCATGCCGGAGAATGCCGTCTTCTACCCGGAGAATGCCATCCAGATCGACTCCTGCATCTCCCGCCTGCAGCAGGAGCAGTTTTCCGGCCTTCCCTTCCGGGAGGAGTCCGTCGATGCCCTGATCACGCTGCTGTTCCTCTCCATCGGCCGCAGCCTGGCCACAGAGATAGTGCAGAAGGAGAACCCAGAGCATCTCTATCCCCTGTTCCAGAGTCTGCGGCTGCAGATGCTCACCCAGTGCGAGGAGGACTGGGACGTAGAGCGCCTCTGCCGCCTCGTCAATCTGGAGAAGAGCCAGTTCTATGTCTATTACCGCAGCTTCTTCTCCTCCACGCCAAAAAATGACCTCCTCCACGCCAGGCTGGAGAAGGCCAAGAATCTGCTGAGCAACCAGGCCCTGCAGGTGAAGGAGGTGTCACAGGTGTGCGGCTTTCGCAGCCAGGCCCATTTCACGCGCTACTTCAAGGCATGCTGCGGCTGCGCGCCTGGGGAATATGCCAGACATCCGCAACAATACTGACTTCTGTTGATACAGTACTTCTGGTATTTAGTATCTATTTCTGCCGGATTTCTCTCTTGGAGAGCTGGGCAATTGTCCCGACTATATTTTCATTGAGCAACCGAATTTCCGGGAGATTTATCTCCCTGCCAACCTCACCATCATAATACACTGTAATGTTAAAGTTTATCTGCTTACATATGCGTTCATTATCCATCTTTTCCGGATAAATTTCAACGCTTTCTATGAAGTCTTGCAAATCCGCCGCTTCCCGAATTCTCCGGCCACTACAGAAAATATATCACTCTCCGGCTTCAATTTCCTCCAGAACCTCCCGCCCGTATTTTTCTATCATGCGGGCTAAAAATTCTGCACAACGCTCCACTTTCAGCATCACACCCCAATCAGGCAATCCAGAATTCAGTTTTATGCACTTCGGTTCATTCATTCAGACACCCCCGGCTTTCTTTCTGGAGGTCTATGTACCCTGAATCCGATTTTGAGCCAAAAAATCGCCCCATACACGGGACGAAGCACAAAATATTGTCATAATTATGCAAGTATCATCACTGGATTTTTTATCAGAACATCCACCAGCTGCTTATAAACTGCCCTGTCCTGAACTTCCA
>CAMQOJ010000267.1 GCA_947003375.1 uncultured Lachnospiraceae bacterium | reverse complement strand
GCGGACAGGCAGGACATTCTGGACAGACTTGGGAATATAGGCTATCATTATGACGCGGAAAGGAACCAGTTTATTTAATTTGGTGTTGTAATTTACGCGTATTTTTGGTATGATTTAACAGATGAAAATAATGTAACTGTATGTCGGGAAATCCGATTTGCAAAAATTCTATTTGGAGGATTTAGAAATGGCAAAAAAACGTAACATCATCGTTGGTCAGTCCGGCGGCCCTACCGCTGTGATCAATTCCAGCCTGGCGGGGGTCTACAAGACCGCCAAGGAGAGAGGCTTCCACAAGGTATACGGAATGCTCCACGGCGTTCAGGGCTTCCTGGACGAGCAGTATGTGGACCTGTCCACACAGATTCATTCCGATATCGACATCGAGCTCCTGAAGAGGACGCCTTCGGCTTTCCTGGGCTCCTGCCGCTATAAGCTGCCGGAGATCCATGAGAATCCGGAAATCTACGAGAAGCTGTTCGAAATCATGGACAAGCTGCAGATTGAGGCATTCATCTACATCGGCGGGAACGATTCCATGGACACCATCAAGAAGCTGTCCGACTACGCCATCCTGAAGGGCCATTCCCAGAAGTTCCTGGGCGTGCCCAAGACCATCGACAATGACCTGGCCCTGACCGACCACACGCCCGGCTTCGGAAGCGCCGCCAAGTATATCGCCGCTTCCACCAAGGAAGTCATCCGCGATGCCCTGGGCCTGAACTACAAGAAAGACTCCATCACCATCATCGAGGTCATGGGACGTAACGCGGGATGGCTTACAGGCGCTACCGCCCTGGCCAAGACCGAGGAGTGCGAAGGCCCGGATGCCATCTATCTGCCCGAGGCCGTGTTCGATATCGACAAGTTCCTGAAGAATACCAAGGAGCTTCTGAAGAAGAAGAATTCCGTGGTCATCGCCGTATCCGAGGGCATCAAGGTGGAGGACGGCAGATATGTATGTGAGCTGGGCGGCGGCGCAGAGTATGTGGACGCTTTCGGCCACAAGCAGCTCCAGGGGACAGCCGCTTACCTGGCGGGCTTCCTGGGCGCGGAGATTGGCTGCAAGACCCGCAGCATCGAGTTCTCCACCCTGCAGAGGAGCGCTTCCCATATGGCTTCCCGCGTGGACGTGGACGAGGCCTTCATGGTAGGCGGCGCTGCCGTAAAGGCAGCGGACGAGGGCGATACCGGCAAGATGGTGGTCATCGACCGTGTCTCCGACGATCCTTACCAGAGCGCGGCGGGCATCTACGATGTGCACAGAATCGCCAACCACGAGAAGCTGGTGCCCCGCAACTGGATGAACAGGGAGGGCAACTACGTGACCCAGGAGTTCATCAACTACATCGAGCCCCTGATTCACGGCGACTACCAGCCGTTCATGGTCAACGGCCTGCCCCAGCATCTGGTGCTGAAGAAGAAATAATGTTCGGATAACCGAATGATGTGATACGGAATCAAGAAGAGGCACCTGCCGGACCGGCGGGTGCCTTTTTGCAAAACGGTTCCGGGCGAGAGGGCTGCGCTGCGGTTTTGGGAGAGGCCGCTCCGGGAGACGGAACATGGCCGGAGAAGGCCCTGGGAGCGTGTGCCGGGGCGAGGGAAGGAGATTGGGAGGAGATATGACATTAAGGGAAGAAGCGGATGCAATCGTCAGGGAGTCCATCCGACAGGTGCTGCCGGACGAGGCGGTGGCCAGGGCCCTACAGGGCAGGGATTTCGGGAGCGGAAAGCTGTATGTGGTGGCTGTGGGAAAAGCCGCATGGCAGATGGCCAGGACGGCATCGGACATTCTGGGACGACGGATGGAGTCCGGAATCTGTATCACCAAATATGGGCATGTGAAGGGGGAGATTGGGGGCATAAGATGCTTCGAGGCAGGGCATCCGGTTCCGGATGAAAATTCCTTTCAGGCTACGGAGGAAGCACTCAGGCTTGTGGGGAACCTGGAGGCGGAGGATACCGTGGTCTTCCTGCTGTCCGGCGGCGGCTCCGCCCTGTTCGAGAAGCCGCTGGTGTCCGGGGAGGAGCTGGCGGACATCACGGACCAGCTGCTGGCCTGCGGCGCGGACATCGTGGAGATGAACACTGTCCGGAAGCGCCTGTCCGCGGTAAAGGGCGGACGGTTCGCGGAGAGCTGCCGCCCGGCAAAGGTCTATAGCGTCATCCTCAGCGATATCCTGGGAGACCCGCTGGACATGATCGCCTCCGGCCCTGCCTGCCCGGACACCTCCACCTGTGCTCAGGCGCTGGCGATGGCAACGAAATACAACCTGAAACTCAGTGAAAAAGCGATTCAACTGCTGAGCCGGGAGACGCCGAAGTCGCTGTCCAATGTGGAGACCGTGGTGACGGGGAGCGTGAAGGATCTCTGCCGGGCAGCGGCAGCCGTCTGCGGAGAGCTGGGGTATGAGCCGCATATCCTGACAGACCGTCTGGACTGCCAGGCCAGGGAGGCCGGGCGGTTCCTGGCTGCAATCGCGAAAAGCCACCAGGCGGACAGGAAGAGCCTGGCCTATATCGCAGGCGGCGAGACGGTGGTGCTCCTGACAGGAAAGGGGAAAGGCGGCCGCAACCAGGAGCTGGCCCTGGCGGCGGCAGAGGGCATCTGTGGGCTGGAGGACACTGCCGTATTCAGCGTGGGGAGCGATGGCACGGACGGCCCTACGGATGCGGCAGGGGGCTACTGCGACGGCAGGACGAAGCGGATTCTGGACCGTCTGGGGGTGGACATCTACCGGACGCTTCAGGAGAATGATTCCTATGAGGCCCTGCGGAAGGCCGGGGGACTGATCCTCACCGGGGCTACGGGGACGAATGTGAACGATGTGGCGGTGCTGCTGATAAGGAGGCATTGAGCCATTTCCCGAAGCATATACTGCATTGAGAGAATCACGAGGGCAGGTGTCTCGGATGAAAAAAATGACAACGGCAATCCTGCTGTTCGACCTGATGGCAGGGATGCTTTTTTTAGGCTTTTATGGCCTGGGCAGCAGGGCGGTGGCTACGGACAGCGGCATTGTCCAGGTGGAGGGGGAGCAGCGGCTGGAGGAGGCGGACGTGAAGAAGATTGCCATAACCTTCGACGACGGGCCCCATCCCAGCTACACGGCTCAGCTTTTGGACGGGCTGAAGGAGCGGGGGATACCTGCAACCTTTTTCGTCACCGGGGAGCATGCGGAATTGCATCCAGATGTTATCGAAAAGATGTTCGAGGAGGGCCATCTGATCGGCAACCATACATACAGCCACATCCAGCTGACGAAGAACAACCGGGACAAATTCAAGGAAGAACTGATAAAGACAAATGAGATACTGAAGGAAATCACAGGGGAGGAAGTGCAGTATGTGCGTCCTCCCTACGGCTCCTGGGACAAAAGCTTCGAGAAGGAGCTGAACATGTTCCCGGTGCTCTGGACTGTGGATCCCCTGGACTGGAGCTCCCGGAACGTGGGGCGGATCACGGAGAAGATCGTCAGCAAGACCGGGGAGAACGACATCATCCTGATGCATGACTATTACGACACCTCCGTGACGGCTGCGCTGAAGGCCATTGACGCGCTGCTGGAGGAGGGGTATACCTTCGTGACGGTGGAGGAGATTTTGTTTGACTGAAAAAATAGTGTAATTCATACCGTGTTGTGTTATGATAGAAGAGAGCAGGCACAGATCAGAATAAAGCCGTTGGCTTATCAGAAGGAGAGACCGTATGAAGACAGTAGTACATATCATTTCCCATTCTCATTGGGACAGAGAATGGTACATGGCGTTTGAGCAGCACAGGATAAAGCTGGTGGATCTGATCGACCAGTCCATGGAGCTGTTTGAAAAAGACGCAGCTTTCAGGAGCTTCCATCTGGACGGGCAGACCATCGTGATGGACGACTATCTGGAGATCAAGCCCCAGAACAGGGAAAGACTGAAGAAGCATGTCAGGGAGGGGCGGTTTTCGGCAGGCCCCTGGTATATCCTGCAGGACGAGTTCCTGACCAGCGGAGAGGCCAACGTGCGCAACCTCCTGGTGGGGAGGCAGGAGGCGCTGGAATACGGAGGCCTCTGCCCCGTGGGCTATTTCCCCGATGCCTTCGGCAATGCGGGACAGATGCCCCAGCTTTTAAAGCAGGCGGGGATGAAGGCAATCGTGTTCGGGCGCGGCGTGAAGCCGGTGGGCTTCAACAACGAGGTACAGGGCGGCGATTACGAATCCATGTACTCGGAGATGATGTGGGAATCCCCGGACGGCAGCGCCCTTCCCGGCATCCTTTTCGCCAACTGGTACAGCAACGGGATAGAGATTCCGGTGGAGGAGGAAGCGGCCAGGGCATACTGGGAGGAAAAACTGGCCAGCGCGCGGCAGTTTGCGGGAACCAGACATCTGCTGTTCATGAACGGCTGCGACCATCAGCCGGTGCAGAAAGACCTGGGAGCTGCGCTGGAGACGGCGAGGAGGCTCTATCCGGACATAGAGTTCGTCCACTCGGACTTCGACACGTACGTGGATGCGGTGAGCCGGGAGCTGGAGCATATCTCCACGGTGCGGGGGGAGCTGACCAGCCAGGAGACGGACGGCCGTTTTACTTTAGTCAATACCACGTCCTCCCACATTCCGCTGAAACAGATGAACCGCGTCTGCGAGAATGCCCTGGAAAAAGAGGCGGAGCCCATGGCGGCGCTGGCCTCCCTGTGGGGAAAGGAGTATCCGGAGGATCTCCTGCGCTATAGCTGGAAGATGCTGATGCAGAACCATCCCCACGACAGCATCTGCGGCTGCAGCGTGGATTCCGTGAACGCGGAGATCAAGACCCGCTTCGACAAGAGCCGCCAGGTGGCGGAAGCGCTGTTCGCGGACAGTTGTTCCTGGATGGCAGACCGCATCGACACCAAAGCGCTGGGGGCGGAAAAGAAGATATATCCCATTGTGGTGTTCAATACAACCGGCTGGAACCGAAGCGGCATGGTGGAGGCCGTGGTGGATTTCGAGAGGAGCTATGGCGGATGGCTCACCAGGCAGCATGGGGAAATGGAGCGGCTGCAGCTTCCCGAACTGGTGCTGAAGGACGCGGCGGGGAACAGGGTTCCTGCCGGCATCCAGGATATGGGCGTGCGGTTCGGCTATGAGCTTCCCGACGACAGGTTCCGCCAGCCTTATATGGCCAGGCAGGTGAAGGTGACCTTTGAGGCGGAGGATGTGCCCGCATTCGGATATTGCACCTGCTACCTGGAGGAGGCGGATGCCGCCGGGGAAGCGGGGGCTGTGGAAGAGATGGCCATGGCAGCGGTCTGCGAATCGGAAAGCGCTGTAGGAGGACATTCCCTGACGTCTGCGGAGCGGGTGATGGAAAACGAGTTCCTCCGGGTGGAGATTCACGGGGACGGCAGCTATTCCGTGACGGAAAAGGAGAGCGGGAAGCGCTATCCCCATGTGGGCCACTATGAGGAGTGCGGAGATATCGGAAACGAGTATATCTTCATACAGGATTCCGGCAAGGAGGAGATTACGACACAGGGGACAGAGGCGCGGATCGAGCTGATCGAGGATGAGCCGTACCGCTGTACCTACCGAATCGAACACAGGCTTATGGTGCCCGCCGGCGCGGAGGAGCTGCTGGAGCGGGAGCGCCGCCAGTGCATCGGGCTGTATGAGCGGAAGGCCGGGCGGAGCAGGGAGCTGGTGGAGCTTGCCCTCACCACGCTGTTGCGGCTGGAGCGCAGCGCGAAGGGGCTCAAGGTGGAGACCACCATCCACAATACGGCGAAGGATCACAGGATTCGGGTGATGATACCCACCGGCCTGCAGACGGAAACGCATTTCGCGGACTCTACCCTTGAGGTGGTGGAGCGCCCCAACCGCCATGGCAAAGCGTGGCAGAACCCCAGCGGCTGCGAGCACCAGCAGAACTTTGTGGCCATGGATGATGAAAAGGACGGCATATTGGTGGCGAACTTCGGCCTGTACGAGTATGAGGTGCTGCCGGACAGGGACAATGCCATCGCGGTGACCCTGCTGCGCTGTACCGGAGAGATGGGCGACTGGGGCGATTTCCCCACGCCTGCGGCACAGCTTCCCGGGACGCATACCGTGGCATACGAGATCGTCCCTTACCAAAAAGAAAGAATCACGGCGGCATTTACGGAGGGCCATCTCTTCCAGACGAAGCTGTCGGCGGTGAGCCTGGCGTCAAAGCGGGGCTACCTGAAGGACGCGGCCGGATCTGTCTCT
>CAMQOJ010000266.1 GCA_947003375.1 uncultured Lachnospiraceae bacterium | reverse complement strand
CACCAATATCAGCCTGTACCAGGGGGAGCGGAATGCCTTTTTTGACAAATCCATCCAGGAGCTGGAGCAGTACTTCGCGCCCCATAAGCTGGGAGCAGCGAAGGCAGCCATAGAAATCAACCAGATGCACATGCCCTATCCGAACTATGTGCCCGGAGGGAGCAGGGAGCTGAACGCCTATCTGCGGGAGGTGGTGGCGCCTAAGAGCCTGCAGGTGTGCGCTTACTTTGGATGCCCGCATATCGTAGTCCACGGCTTTAAACTGGCCCGTTTCCTGGGCTCCGAAGAGGAAGAGTGGAGCGTCATGGAACAGTTCCTGGACTTCCTGGCTCCTATGGCGAAGGAGATGGGCATCACCATATGCATCGAAAACCTGTATGAGAGCACAGGCGGCCATATCGTGGAGGGACCCTGCTGTGACGCCGGAAAGGCGGCGGAGCGCATTGACCGGATGAACGACAGACACCATGCGGAAGTGCTGGGATTCTGCTTTGACACCGGACATGCGAACCTGGTGGGGCTGGATTTTGAAAGCTTCCTGACTATTCTGGGCCCCAGGCTCAAAGTCCTGCACATCCATGACAATGACGGAGTGGCAGACCTCCACCAGATTCCCTTTACCTTTGCCAGGAGCCGCGAGAATAAGGCTTCAACGGATTGGGGAGGTTTTGTCCGTGGCTTAAGAGGGAGCGGCTTCGGAGGGACGCTGAGCTTTGAGACCGCCCCCGTACTGACGGCCTTCCCGGAGGAGACGCAGGATGAAGTGCTGGCTTTTTTGGCGGGGATAGGGAATCATTTTTTGCGAGAAATACAGCATTAGTGCATTTCCGTTCAGCCATGCAGGCCTTTCGGGAATTAGTCAAAAGATTTGTTGATTGCCAAGTGCCAATAAACGCTTGATACAGTCCATTATATGTAGTAAAATATACCAAATAGAGTGTATTGGGTGGAAAGCTCTGTGACAAAAGGGGAGTGGGGCAATGGTTGTTCAACATAATTTATCTGCAATGAATGCAGAGAGGATGCTTGGAATCAATAGTAAAATACGGGCTAAGTCAACAGAAAAATTGTCCTCTGGGTACAAAATCAACCGAGCGGCGGATGATGCATCCGGCCTGGCGGTATCCGAGAAGATGAGAAGGCAGATCAGGGGATTGAGACAGGCAGTCCAGAATGCACAGGATGGAATTTCCATGGTTCAGATTGCGGATGGTGCCATGGCGGAAATACAGGATATGCTCCTGAGAGGGATGGTGCTGAGCGTCCAGGCATCAAACGGTACTTTGTCACAAAGTGACCGTAATGCTATTCAGATGGAGATTGACCAGCTGCGGAAGGAAATAGACGGAATAGCGCAGAGGACGCTGTTCAATGAGACAAAGGTGCTTCAGGGAGAGATCTATCCCACCCAGGTAGTGGTGGGAGAAAAGACAGAACTTGTCTTTGGCGGCCAACTGCCTGGGTGGATATGACGAACACCGGAAGCCTGTCCGAGACATACACAAATCAGGCGGACTGGACGGAAACCTGGACAGATACAGCCGGCAATACACAAACTGTTACAGGGACAGCAAGTATTAATCACGCAGCGGCTCACGTGGATTTCAGCCAGTTTGACGGTACGCAGTCGATGGTCAATGACTTGATTGGGAAAGGTTTTTACACTACTTGCTGTACCTGCAGCAACCATTACAGCATCCGGTTTACTTCCGGAACCACATACAGCACTGAGACAAGCGGCAGCCAGTATATTTTCAATATAGGAATTGAGGGAGCCAAAGATGCCGGGGAGCTGATAGACCGCATTGTGGAGGGAACCAGAACCTCGGCGGGGAATGATTTTGGACAGCCGGCTGGCCACTATACTTTGCTGATTCCGGATAAAGCAACCAATCGGTTGATTGTCTGTGATGGCCGTTCGAGCGAAAACGAACCCTCGGTTGCAACAAATGGCGGGACGGTTTCCTGGTCTAACTGGCAGGGTAATCATAAATTTTTTAATACGAAACCGTCTGGAGACAGGGGGAAGTTCGACTCAGGCGTTGTGACAGAGGTGAAAATACCAATATCTGAAGGCCGGGATTTGGACTGGAATAAACAGATTTCTCTGCAGATAGGCGCGGACTCATCCATGGATAATAAGCTGGTCATTGAGCTGCCCTATATTAACAGCCGGCGGATAGGGATAGGGGAAGTGGATGTGACGATTCCAGACGGGCCTGAGGAAGGGATTGACTCCTTTGCGGAGGCCATTGAAAATGTCAGCCGTGAGCGGAGCAGGATGGGGGCATACCAGAACCGGCTGGAGCATACGGTCAAGAATCTGGACAATGTGGTGGAAAATACGGTTGCGGCAGAGTCAAGAATCCGGGATACGGATATGGCGGAGGAGATGGTCTTGTATTCCGGCCAGAATATCCTCCAACAGGCCGGACAGTCAGTGCTGGCACAGGCGAACCAACAGATTCAGGCAGTGCTGTCTCTGCTGCAGTAAAAGCCGGGAAACAAGAATGTTGGCCGCAGCTGATGAGGAAAGGGTGTCCCTTGCAATACCTCGATGCGGACATCACCCGCGCCGTCATCTCCGTACCGGCATATTTTGACGAGCTGCAGCGCCAGGAGACCATGGAGGCCGGAAGGGCAGCGGGATTCCTGGTAGACCGAATCATCAACGAGCCCACGGCAGCGGCGCTCAGCTATGGGCTGGAGCACATGGAGGAGAGCCATGTGCTGGTCTATGACCTGGGCGGAGGCACCTTTGACGTGACGGTCCTGGAAATGTTCGAGGGTGTGCTTGAGGTAAAAGCCAGCAGCGGAGACAATAAGCTGGGCGGGAAGGATTTTGACGAGCGTCTGATCCAATATCTGACAGGACAGTTCCGGGAAAAGCATGGAATAGATTTGTCAGAGGATTTGTATGCCATGGCGCGGGTGCGCGATGAGGCGCTGCGCTGCAAAATCGCGCTGAGCACCCAGGAGAGAGCTGGTGAAGCGTTATCCGGACAAGGTCTACTATCAGAGCGAGCTGGCGAAGGCATATCATATCAGAGGATTTGGGCGGAAGGCATATGATATGTTTCAAAAGGTCTATGAAGAGGGATGGCGTGAGACGGATTTCATGACCCTGTACAGTCTGTGCTGCTTCAGCCGGGAGCGGTATGATGAGGCTGCCCGGATTTTGACGGAGCTGATAGACTCTGTTCCGGGCGAAAAAATCAATCAGATGATACCGGAGTTATTGGAGGCGTATACAGGGCTGTTCACGATTCATGGCGCGGAGCCGTTCCCCATTGGGGCTGTCGCGGAAAAATTCAGCGCGTTCCTGAATCAGGTCGGAGACCGGATTCATGATTACGAGGAACAGCTGATGGGAATATTGTTGGGTGCCTGTGCGGCGACCGTCACGGAAGAAGGGGAGGAGATCCGCGAGCTGGTCAGTCAGATTCAGGAGCTGCTGTCGATCGATTCTCCGGAGATGATGCCGGAGGAGATGGCCGAGGCCTATGAGATAATAGAGGATGAGCGGTTCAGTGAAATGATGAAGCTGACCATAAAGGCCTTTATGCTGTTGGATGACATGGAGTATCCGGAGGAAGATTTTGAAGAATACGCCCGGTTCAAGCAGTTGGACGCATTTCTCTGCCAGCTGGAGGCGTGGCCCAGCCAGCGCGGAGAGCTGGAGCTCTTAAAAAAGGAATATCCGAACATTTATGAGTGCGGTACGGATGTCTGGGAGATGCTGCGCCAAAGCAGGGCGAATAAAGGGCATATGCTGGGTGCCGTGTTGGCGGAGTACGGAAAAATGGAACGGAAATTCAAATGCGGGCATTACTATGAGCTCTATCCGGAAAGGCGTGCGGCCCAGGTTCAGTGGGACAGCCAGGAGACAGGGACCTTCGTCCGTCAGGGCAGAAAAATCGGGCGCAATGAGCCCTGTCCCTGTGGGAGCGGCAGGAAATATAAGAATTGCTGTGGAAAAGGGAGGTAGCCTGTTGGGATTGGCTGGGATATGGTAGCCCGGACAGGTTCATTGTAAAATAAGATGCGACAAGGGAAATATACTCTAAAGCATCTTATTTTTAACAGAAAATAAGAGAGTGCTACAAGAGAATTAAAAAACTCTTGTGGGCACTCTTTTTTTATTTCACCAAAAGCAGAAAGGAGATAAAAGGGCATGAGGAAAGGAAATAGACGGCTGAACTTCACGGACCGCCAGACCATTGAGAGGATGCACGCAGCAGGGGTAAAGGTTTCTGCCATTGCGGATGAAGTGGGAGTGCATAGGGCAACTATCTACAATGAATTGAAACGAGGTGGGGAGCCTTACCGGGCAGAGGTAGCACAGAAAGCATTATAGGCCAGGCGGCAGCAGGGCAGGAAGCGAGGAACTTAACATGGACAAGAATATGGATTGGATTTATGCCCCGGCAGTTGGGGACCCGGAAGTGGAAAAGTGCATAGAAAGGATAGAAGATGCATTGGGCTTTAAGCTGTTTACCTGGCAAAAGCATTATCTGATTTACGGGAGGTTTAGGAGATATGGACAGACAACGGCCCAGGTGTTAAGGGATTTGATTGTACCAGGGGAGCCGTTGGACTATACGAAAAGGCCGCCTTGCAATGCAGAACGCATTTACCGGGAGGAATTAAAAGAGATAAAGAAAAAACTGGATGCCGCCGGAATCACCACACGTCCCGTTTTCTTTACCAGGAATGATAAAGAGCGGTACTTAATGAAGAAAGCAAGGCAGCAGGATAAAGAAGATGTATAGCACCCAGGGCGGCATCCATACCGCCCGGCAACTAAAACGGCCATGCTGACCATGGGCGGCGTGAGGGTCCAAAGCCCCTACAAACTGTTGATGGGTTGCACTGGTGCAAAAAGTACCTACCAGGGAAGCGTACACGCCTATTCTTCCCAGGTAGGCCGGGAACTAGAAAACCATGCCACGCCCCGGTGAAGTTATCCGGCGTTTAAAAGGTTGTACGATAACACCCGGTATATTGCAAGCAGTCATCCTATAAAGCCGTAGGGCGTGATACGGACGGATGGCCGCTTGCGGTATGCGAAATCCAAAAAAGGGAAGCAGATGGACAGAAAATATAATTTTCCAATAAAGAAGTGCCCAAGATGCGGCGGCACCATGTTCACGGTAAGGCAGAGGATAAGCGGCAACGGGGAATATTATGTGGACATGGCAACGGGAGAGATTGAAAGCACGGAACTACATAGCGGATTGACATATAGGAACACTGGAAAATATGCCGTCTGTACAGATTGCGGAAAAAGGCTTTTCAAGATAGATGACAGCCTTAACGTGATAGAATAGCCGCTTCCTTGGGCCAATAACAGAAAGCGAGGGTTTAAGCATGAAAATCATGTTAAAAAGGGACACCGATTTGAAAGACCTTGAAACAAAGGTAAATGAAAACCTGGCCGCCCTGGAAGCAGACGGGGCGGAGATAATGGGAATTGAGCATGGAACGGAAACCTTGCCCGTCATCCGTGGAAAGGAGATTGCAGACTATAGGACTTCTTACACGGTGATGATTGTCTACGAACCGTCCAGGCCGGGGGCGTTGAAATGAACGCCGGGTTGACATTGGGGAGCCTTTTTGATGGGATAGCCGGGTTTCCCCTGGCAGCAGGGCGGCACGGTGTCAAGACTGTATGGACAAGCGAGATAGAGCCGAACTGTATAGACATAGCAGGGCGGCATTTCCCGGATGCCGTGAACCTGGGGGACATTACCGGGATAAAAGGCGGAGAAATCCCCGTGGTGGATATTATCAGTTTCGGAAGCCCTTGCCAGGATTTGAGCGTGGCCGGGAAGCAGACGGGGCTTGACGGTTCCCGTTCCGGCCTATTCATGGAAGCCGTGCGGATTATACGGGAAATGAGGGAAAAGACAGATGGAGAATATCCAAAGTATATCATATGGGAAAACGTGGCCGGGGCTTTTTCAAGCAATAAGGGAGAGGATTTCCGCCGGGTCCTGGAAGAAATCACAGAAGCCAGTATTCCAATGCCTACAAGTGGGAAATGGGCATCCGCCGGATTGGTTGGAATTGAGGGACCAGGGGGGGGACTTGCGGACAGTCGCATGGCGGCAGCTTGACGCACAGTTTTGGGGAGTGCCCCAACGTAGAAAAAGAATCTACCTTGTCACAGATTTTGGAAATGGACGTGCCGGACAAATACTTTTTGAGTGCGAAAGCGTGTTGGGGTAT
>CAMQOJ010000265.1 GCA_947003375.1 uncultured Lachnospiraceae bacterium | reverse complement strand
GTAAGCGACAAAGCTTTTTGCCATGACTGCCAGCCTCCCGTAGATTTTTTCCCGCTCCCCGGAGCCGCTGCCGCAGAATGGCCTATAGGCCTCAAACAGGGGATCCTCCCGGGTAAAGAACTCCCACCACTGCCTGAAGGACAGGGGCTCTATCCCCGCATCCATTGCCATATCCGCAAGATAGGCCACAATAGGAATGCTGATTTTTTTCAGATGCCGGTTCCTCTCCGGAAAGGCATCCGTCAGGTATTGGATTACGGATCTGAGCATGTTGCTCTGTTTATCGCTGTAAACCTCCCGTATGCTCTGCGCATACTCCGATACGGAATCCTCCGAAAAATCTCTCAGCGCAAAGCCTGGCACATATCTGGTGTCCAGGAGCATCATGCTCTGCAAAAGGCAGGCCCGGTGGTCCCCTGCCCTTAGCTGTTGTCCTGTAAAGCTGCAGCTTTCCGGAAAAAACCCGGACTGCAGAATTTCATGGAGCATCCCTGATAATTTTCTTCCGTCCACAAAGAATCTCTCCCTCCTGAAATGAACCTGTTCCTTTTCTTTATATAAGGGAGCATGGGAAGCTTCGAAAGGTTTCACAAAAAGTTCTAAAATCAGCAAAAAAGAAGAACCAGGAATCATTCTTTTAGATTCCTGGTCCTATGTCAAGAAATTCGATGTGATGTCTAAACAGAATCTCCAGACTGCACCTGCACTGGCAGCTTGAGTACCCTCTTTGCCAGCCTCCGCCGTCAGGGAGGACAGTATACCGGTCTCCAGAATTCTGGTCAGCCTCCAGGAGACCCATTTACCTGCGGATTCCTAATGCGCCATCTGTTTGCTCACGGAGTGCATTGACAAGCCTCTGCCATCAATGCCGGTCTTTTTCATTATCTAAAATACGACACTCCGGACTCGAAAATACGTATATCCTGATTTCCATAGATATTCATGGCCACAGCGCTGTCCCGCCTCTCGGAGTGCGCCATCTTGCCCAGGCACCTTCCGTCCGGCGAGGTGATGCCCTCGATAGCCGCGTAGGAGCCGTTGATATTGTACTCCTCGTCCATGGACACATTGCCCTCCTGGTCGCAGTATTGTGTAGCCACCTGGCCCTCCGCGAAGAGCCTGTCTATCCACTCTTTCGGCGCCACGAACCTGCCCTCCCCGTGGGAAGCCGGATTGCAGTACACACCGCCAAGCTCAGCGCCCTGGAGCCATGGCGATTTATTGGACACCACCTTGGTATACACCATCTTGGAGATATGCCTGTTAATCGTGTTGAAGGTCAGCGTAGGCGAATCCGCCCTCTGGCCCACAATCTCGCCGTAAGGCATCAGCCCCAGCTTGACCAGCGCCTGGAAGCCGTTGCAGATCCCCAGGGCCAGGCCGTCCCGCTTATTCAGCAAATCCATCACCGCCTCCTTCAGCTTCTCGTTCTGGAAAGCGGTGGCGAAGAACTTCGCGCTGCCGTCCGGCTCGTCCCCCGCGGAGAAGCCCCCGGGGAACATGATGATCTGGGCCTGGGCGATGGCCTTTTCAAATTCGTCCACAGATTCCCGGATGTCCTGGGCGCTCAGGTTCCGGAACACCCTCGTGACCACGTCCGCCCCGGCCCGCTCAAAGGCCTTCCCGCTGTCGTCCTCGCAGTTCGTCCCGGGGAACACGGGGATGAATACGGTAGGCCGCGCCACTTTATGCTTACAGACGTATATGCTCTCCGCTTTAAAGCACTTGCTGTCCACAGGCGCGTTCCCCTGCACCGCCTTGGTGGGATACACCTTCTCCAGCCTGGAAGTCCAGGCCGCAAGCGCCTCCTCCATGTCGATCCGCACATCGCCGTATGTGAAGACAGGCTCCTGCGTCACCGTACCCATGACGGCACAGTCGAATCCGGACTCCAGCAGCCCGGCCACATTCTCCCGGGCCGTCTCTATCAGGATGTCTCCCAAAGCGTTCCCGAACAGGTCCGCTTCCGTGACCTGGCTGTCGATGGCCACGCCCAGCTTATTTCCGAATGCCATCTTGGCCACTGCCGCAGCCGCGCCTCTGGCGTCCAGGGCATAGGCCGCCACGGCCGCTCCGCTGCCTGTCAGGCCATGGATATAGCCGTAGAGCGCCGCCGTCTCGTCATACACGGGAATCTGGAAATCATCCTTCTCTATCCGGAAGCGGACCAGCACATGCCCCGCCTCCTTCAGCTCCGGCGTCACGATATCCCCTTGCTTTGCGATATCCACGGCAAAGGACACCAGCGTAGGCGGCACGTCGATATCGTTGAAGGTGCCGGACATGCTGTCCTTGCCGCCGATAGAGGGCAGGCCGAAGCCGATCTGGGCGTCATAGGCCCCCAGCAGCGCCGCAAAGGGCTGGCTCCACCGGGAAGGGTCTTCCGTCATCCTGCGGAAATATTCCTGGAAGGTGAACCTTATCTTAGAGGCGTCGCCGCCGCTTGCCACAATCTTCGCCATGGACTCCACCACCGCGTACACCGCGCCGTGGTAAGGGCTCCAGGAGGACAGGCAGGGGTCGAAGCCGTAGCCCATCATGGTGACGGTATCCGTCCTGCCCTTCAGCACGGGAAGCTTGGCCACCATGGCCTGGGTCTCCGTGAGCTGATGCTTCCCGCCGTAGGGCATCAGCACGCTGCCCGCGCCTATGGAAGCATCAAACATCTCCACCAGGCCCTTCTGGGAGCATACGTTCAAATCGTTCAAAAGCGCCAGCCATGCGGCCCTCACGTCCTTCTTTTCCAGAGCCTCCTCCACTGCAGGAATGGAATAGCGTTTGAAATAATTCTCTTTTTCGTCTGGAATGTCCACCTTCACCCTGGTCTCCTGGTGCGCGCCGTTGGTGTCCAGGAAGGCCCGCTTCAGGTTCACGATTTCCTTCCCCCGCCAGCTCAGCACCAGCCTGGGCTCCTCTGTCACCACGGCCACAGCCACGGCCTCCAGGTTCTCCTCCCCGGCATACTTCAGGAAGGCATCCACATCCTTCGGATCCACCACCACGGCCATGCGTTCCTGGGACTCGGAGATGGCCAGCTCCGTGCCGTCTAAGCCCGCGTATTTCTTGGGCACCTTGTCCAGATCCACCCGCAGGCCGTCCGCCAGCTCACCGATGGCCACGGACACCCCGCCCGCGCCGAAGTCGTTGCACTTCTTGATGATGCGGCTGACCTCCTCCCTGCGGAACAGCCTCTGGATCTTGCGCTCCGTGGGGGCATTTCCCTTCTGCACCTCCGCGCCGCAGGTCTCGATGGACTGCTCCGTATGTACCTTGGAGGAGCCGGTGGCCCCGCCGCAGCCGTCCCGTCCGGTGCGCCCGCCTAAGAGGATGATGATGTCCCCCGGATCCGAGGTCTCCCGGATGACGTTCTTCCTGGGGGCAGCGCCCATGACGGCGCCGATCTCCATGCGCTTGGCCACATAGTCGGGATGGTAGATTTCCTTCACGAAGCCCGTGGCCAGGCCGATCTGGTTGCCGTAGGAAGAATAGCCGGAGGCCGCGCCCCGCACCAGCTTCTTCTGGGGAAGCTTGCCCTTCAAAGTATCCGCCACGGGAACGGTGGGATCCGCGGCCCCGGTGACGCGCATGGCCTGGTACACATAGCCCCTGCCGGACAGGGGATCGCGGATGGCGCCGCCCAGGCAGGTGGCCGCGCCGCCGAAGGGCTCTATCTCCGTGGGATGGTTGTGGGTCTCGTTCTTGAAGAACACCAGCCACTCCTCCGTGACCCTGGACGGCCCGCCCACATCGCTGTAGTCCATCTCCACAGGCACCACCACGGAGCAGGCGTTGATTTCATCCGACTCCTCCATGTCAGAGAGCTTCCCCTCCTTCTTCAGCTTCCGCATGGCCATCAGGGCCAGGTCCATCAGACAGATGAACCTATCCTTCCGGCCCGCGAAGACCTCCTCCCTGGTGTCCAGGTAGCTTCTGTATGTGGTCTCTAAGGGCGTGCGGTAATACCCCTCCCCGAACTCCACCTCCGTCAGCTCCGTGGAGAAGGTGGTATGGCGGCAGTGGTCCGACCAGTAGGTGTCCAGCACCCGGATCTCCGTCATGGTGGGGTCGCGCCTCTCGTCCTCCCTGAAATATTTCTGGATATGGAGGAAATCCTTGAATGTCATGGCCAATGACAGGGAATCGTACAGCTCCCGCAGCTTCCCCTCCTCCATCCGGGCAAAGCCCTGAAGCAATGCCACGTCCCCGGGCTCCTCGAATTCCGTCACCAAGGTATCCGGCTTCTCCAGGCCTGTCTCCCTGGAGTCCACGGGATTGATGCAGTACGCCTTGATCCTGGCGAATTCCTCCTCCGTGATGTCTCCCAGAATCATATATGTGACCGCCGTGCGGATGACGGGTTCCTCGTCTTCCTTCAGGAACTGGACGCACTGCACTGCCGAATCCGCCCGCTGATCGAACTGCCCGGGCAGAAATTCCACCGAGAAGACCCTGGCATTTGCGGGAACCTCAATATCCTCTCGATAGAGCTCATCCACAGGGGGCTCCGAGAATACGGTCCTACATGCCCTTTCAAACACTTCATCGGAGATGTTCTCCACATCATAGCGTATGAAGACCTTCACGTCCTCCACCCCTATCCCTAAAAAGCTTCCGATGTCCTCCTGCAGCTCCTTCGCCTTTACCGCGAAAGCCTTCTTTTTCTCCACATAGATACGTCTGACAATTCCCATACGCTCCTCCATTCATTCAAAATTGCCTACCATTGTGCCCCCTACGGGCTTGCAAAATCTTCGCACATTATTCAGCATTGTCGTCAATCACGCCCAGGAATTTCATGATGAACAGTATCTCCCTGTCCACAGCCTCCGAGGTGATTCCTATGGTCTGGGCGGAAATCTTCAGTCCCTCCAGCACGAACATGATATGCCGGGCCATGCCCCTGCAGTCCTCACAGGAGAATTGCCCCTGCTCCACCCCCATGGCAATGAGCCGTTCCATGATTTTCACCCCGGAGTCGAACTGGCGCTTGAGCATATTTCCCTTCCTCACCGGCTCGCTCTGGAAGTAGAATTCATAGATGGCCTGGGTCAGGGTATCGCTCTTTCGCAGCAGCTCTTTCTTCTGCTCCCGCAGGAACAGGAAAAGGATATCTGCAGCCGTGGCATCCTCCGAGATGCTGTCCGAGAACACATCGTCCGCCTCCTGGCTCTCCATCTTCATGACTTCCGTGAAAATCTGGCCAGTATCGTCAAAGTACAGATAGAGGCCCCCTCGGCTGATCTCGCAGGCCTCCACGATATCCTTCATGGTGACCTTCTTGAAGCCCTTATCCACGAACACCTGCCGGGCTTTCTCCAATATATACTTCCTCTTCTGTACCGACTTTTCTCCCATGCTGTCCCCCAATTGACCCCTTTTCCCTAACGTCCCGCCTTATCCCAATACCTGATGATTTCCCGCATCTTCCGAAGCACCAGCAGGAAAATGTCTTCCTGCATCGCCTCGCCCCAGAGCGTGGCCTTCGTCCTGCCCTCCAGCACGTATTTGGACAGAATCCCTCCCAGAATCTCCCAATCCTTCAGCTCCGCTCCGGCAATGAGCCTCTTCTCGTCTGCATGGCTCCTAATCCGGTTCCTGGTATACACATAGACATAATTGCGATCCATCAGCGGCGAAGCCGCCGCCTCCTTTACGAAGCTTATCAGATTGGCGTCATACACCGGAAAGCTGATGCTGCTCTTGCTCAGTCCATTCCCCTGATAGTTGCGGCTCACGGCCCGCCCCGCGTTCTTCTCCATCCAGGGCAGGTACTTCAAAAGAGGCTCTGTGGCAGCCTTATACTCTTCAATCATCTGCTGTCGGTATTCCGCGTTTTGCTCCATAAAACATTTCACCTTCTTACTTCCTTGCTCACTAACAAAAAATGACACATATGTAATTTATTTTATCACATTTTTCTTAAAAGTACAGCACAAAAAAATTATCAAAAAAGGGAAAAAAGGGATTGACACACGAAAACAATTCATGTATGATGATAAATGAATTCCCCTTTTATAGATGAAAGCACCCGCGAGAAATTGCGAGTGCTTTTGTCTTTTGTAAAAAGTTGCCCGAATATTCACAGAATATCGGGACATTCAGAGAATGTCCTGCCCAGTCTCGCAGCGCATCTTCTCCGCAAACACCTGGGGATCCTTCTCCATCTGCAGCATGGTGTCAAAAGAGGCCAGCAAGAGCCTGGCCTGTCTGTACCGGTTCATCTCTTCCGGCCTGTCCATATACAGCTTGAAATGATCCACCTGCCATACAAGGATGTCGGCCAGCGTATACCCG
>CAMQOJ010000264.1 GCA_947003375.1 uncultured Lachnospiraceae bacterium | reverse complement strand
CTACACGAGTCTCTTCGTCGGCAGCGTCAGATGTGTATAAGAGACAGGGATATCAGCCGTTCTTGTGGCGATAATGACGGCCGGGTCGCTGGCGGCCTGCGGTGGAGAGCCAGCTTCCACAGACAGCAGCGCTCCGGAGAGTAAGGCAGAAGAGTCTTCCGAGACTCCCGCAGAGAGCGATTCGGAGGAGGCAGATGAGGGTGGAGAGGCAGAAGGGGAAGCCGAAGCGCCTGCGGGCGACGGAGCCAAAACAGCAGAGGAGCTTCTGCTGGAGCCCTATCCGGAACCCGTGGACATCCATGTGGTGCTGCAGTACCGCGAGTCCGAGAACCCTGACACCCCTACAGATGCTACACCTGAGAATTCTACTGCGGTGAAGCTGCTGAAAGAGGAGCTGAACATCAACCTGATTTACGACTGGATTGTGAACGCGGACCAGTATTCCCAGAAGTTTGGCGCTGAGCTGGCGGCAGGCAATGTGCCCGATATCGTCATGTTAGGGAATAACGATTTCGAGGATCTGACCAGTCAGGGCGGATTGCTTGACCTGACCGAGGCCTATGAGATGTATACTTGCCCGGATTTGGAGAATATCTACAATTTCGACGGCAATTTCATCAATGTCGGCAAAAAGGATGGCAAGCTGTATGGACTGCCTGTAGGTTCGGATCCTGCACAGATGACTTCCCAGATGTACTACGATATGAACCAGCTGAAGGATGTTGGTATCACTTCCGCAGAACAGCTGCCTAAGACTATCGAGGAGTTCGAGGCCCTTTGCGACAAGCTGATGGAGGCCACTGGAGGACCGGTGCTTCCTGCCTGCAAGAACTACTTTGGTGCCCAGCTGGGAGATTTCACGCCTTTCTTCCATGCCTATGAGACCTGGGTCGGCGGTTGGATTGACAACAACGGCACGCTGGAATATGCCGGCATCAGCGAGAAGAACAAGGATGTCCTGACCAAACTCAACGAGTGGTACAACAAGGGATATTTCAAGAAGGACTTTGCGGCATATGATATCTGGGCAGCGGATTCCCAGGTGGTCAGCGACATCGTGGCAGGCAAATATGCCATCGTGCCCGGTTCCTGGTGGATTCCCAACTGGCCTCTGAACAGCAACAAGGTGGAGCATCCCGAAGCGGATTGGGTAGTAGGGCCGAACCTGTCCCTGGACGGAGAGCAGCCGGCTATCCTGATTGATCGCTATCCTGTGAACAGCTTCATCGGCGTGGGCCTGAACTGCGAGCATCCCGAAGCCGTTTTCAAGGTGATGTACTGGTCTCTGCAGTACACGGTAAAGAACAGCCCTCCGGAAGTGCAGAATGCCATGACCGAGGAAGAGAAGGCGGAGTGGAACAGCTATGTGTACACATGGGTGCCCTGGAGGATTTATTCCCCTACCTGTCTGAGAACCAACTTTGAAGTCATCAATCAGTACGCAAAGGAAGGCAAAACGGAGATTGCCATAGACGAAGCGCCCAGAAACAACGAATTCTGGGGATCCTGGTCCTCCTATCTGAAGTATGTGGAGAATCCAGACGACGGCGTGGCATGGGGAACCTACTTCAGCCGTCTGGCAGAGAACGGCGGCGTGGACAACATGATTAAGACCGTGGAAAGCGCCGACATCATTTACAACGAGGTATATGTCACCACACCTTCCATGATTACAAAGCAGGGCGAGCTGGATAAGCTTAGGGACAATACATTCATCAGCATGATTATGGGTGAGACACCTATCGACGAGTTCGATACCTTCGTAGAGCAGTGGAAGGCCCAGGGCGGCGAAGACATCACAAATGAAGTGAACGAGTGGTATCAGAATAAATAAGCAACAGTTGTGCGCAGTACATATGCGCATTGGCAGGACAGGGCCGCCGCTGGAATGAGCGGCGGCCCTGTGGAATGTCCGGAATCGTGTTTGGGAAAGGAGCTGCATCTATGGCAAAAGTAAAGAAGGAAAGAAAGAAAAAGGGGCTGTATAAGACCAAGGAGCTGCATATCATGCTGCTTCCGGCAGTGATTTTCACAGCGGTCTTCGCGTATTTGCCCATGTTCGGCCTGATCATGGCTTTTCAGGAGTTTAAGCCTCTGCTGGGATTTACGAAATCAAAGTTCGTGGGATTCAATCAGTTTACCTACATATTCACTATGCCCAGCTTCCGCCAGGCCTTTGTGAATACCTTTATCATCGCGTTCTTCAAGATTATCCTGAGCATCCTGGTGCCATTGATATTGTCCCTGATGCTCAATGAGGTGGTGAAGAGCTGGTTCAAGCGCTCCGTACAGACCATTGTATTCATCCCTTATTTCTTCTCCTGGGCCATTCTGGCAGGCATGTTGCTGGAGATTTTCGCCTATGACGGCATCATCAACAATGTGATGCAGAACTTCTTCGACATAGAGCCCATCGCTTTCCTGGTAAGCAACAAATATTTCCGCACGATCATCATCGCCTCCGATGTGTGGAAGGGCATGGGATACAACACGGTCCTGCTCCTTGCCGCCATCACCAATGTGGACGCGGCCCTGTACGAGGCGGCCAGGGTGGACGGGGCAAGCCGCTGGCAGCAGGTGCTGCACGTGACCCTGCCCAGTATACTGCCTATGGTGGCGGTGCTGACCGTGCTGGGCCTGGGGGGAATCCTGAACGCAGGTTTCGAGCAGATTTTGGTCATGTACAATCCTACTGTTGAGAAGACCGTGGACATCCTGGATACGCTGGTCTATCGGCTGGGCATCGCAGGGCATCAATACTCTGCCGCCGCGGCCATGGGCCTGTTCAAATCTGTCGTTTCGCTGATATTCGTGGGAATCAGCTATTGGATTCTCTATAAGAAGAGCGATTACCGCGTATTTTAAAGGAGGTGCACTGTATGAAAGTCAAGAGATCCGTAAGCTTTTATGTCTATCAGGTATTCAATACGATTGTCCTGGCCCTTATAGCATTGTCATGCATCCTGCCCATCCTGCATGTGTTCGCCATGTCTCTGAGCTCCAGCAGTGCGGCCATGGCGGGCCGGGTAGGCTTCGTCCCGGTGGAATTCACGTTCAGGGCCTACGAGTATCTGATCTCCAAAAAGGACTTCTTCCACTCCGTGAGCATCTCCTTGGCCCGTGTGGTGGTGGGAACGGTGTTCAATATGGCGATCATCGCAATCACGGCCTATCCCCTATCCCGATCCTCCAGACAGTTCCGGGCCAGGACGGCATACATGGCATATTTTGCAGTGACCATGTTCATCGGCGGCGGCCTGATCCCCACCTACATGGTCATCAAGAACCTGCATCTGCTGGACAGCTTCTGGGTGCTGATACTGCCCTCTGCCATGAGCATCTGGAATGTGATTATCATGATGAACTTCATCAAGGGACTCCCCAGGGCCATCGAGGAGGCGGCTTTCGTGGACGGGGCCAACCACTGGCAGACCTTGATCCGCGTCATCCTGCCTATGTCCAAGCCCTCCCTGGCCTCCCTGCTCCTGTTCTCCATGATAGGGCACTGGAACGCCTGGTTCGACGGCATGTTCTACATGAACAATCCCAACAACTACCCCATGGCCACTTACCTGGCCACCCAGGTCATCAACAACAACCAGACCATGACCAACATGACCCCGGAGCAGCTGGCCCTACTGTCCAGCTTAAGCGAGAAGACCGTCCGCAGCGCCCAGATGTTCATAGCCATCATCCCCATCTTGGTGGTGTATCCCTTCCTGCAGAAGTTCTTCGTGAAGGGCATCACGGTCGGCTCCGTAAAAGAATAAACGTTTTTCCAAACAGCGCTCAACGACATGTGGGGCGCTGTAAAGTGTGCAAAGATTTTCTAAGCCCGCAAAGTACGCGGACGAAAGCGCCAAAGGCATGGCGCTAGAAGAGTAGCAATGGAGGTATTTATATGAGCTTCGCAGAAGTAAAAAATGTCAACGGAAGCCCCGCGCTGGTGATTGACGGGAAGACCTTCCCGCCCATGGCCATGACCGTACGCTTCAACAAACCGGACTACATCAGACATCTGGGGGAGACAGGCCTGCAGGTCTTCTTCCTGATGACCAACACCGACTGGCTGCGCCCCGGAAAAGACTACACCGATGAAAACGGCGTCCCCTGCCATGAACCCAGCGGCCTGGAGGCCTTTGTGAAAAACGCGCGGGTTCTTCTGTCCCAGGTGCCCGATGCATACATCATCGTGAGAATCGGCCTGCACCCGCCCGTGGACTGGATGGAGGAGAACCCAGACGAGCTGATTACCTACCAGGACGGCAGCCACGAGCCTTCCATCCTGATGTCCGAAGTGCACAAGGACGAAATCCCCGGCATGTACAGCTTCGCCTCGGACAAATGGAAAGCCGCCGCCGGAAAAGCCCTGCAGGAATTCTGCGATGCCATAGACCGACTCCCCTTCGCCGACCGGGTCATCGGCTACTTCCTGGCAGCAGGCGGCACTTCCGAATGGTACCCCGTGAACGCCATCTGCGACCGGGGAAAGAACAAATACGGCGACTTCTCTCCCGCCTTCCGGAAAGCCTACGCCAATTTCCTGCGGAAACGCTACAACACCGAGGAGAATCTGCGCAGAGCCTGGAAAAGGGACGATGCCTCTTTCGAGGCCCCCATCATCCCCAACATAGAAGAGCAATACTACATCCACATGGAAGAGGGTGTCCTGGATGCCATGAAATACTACGAAAGCGCCGAGCGCATCCTGGGAAAAAACATCGACATCAATGCCAAAAAGCCCACCAACTACGGCGTCTTCCTCAACATGGATGACTATGCCTATGTAGCCGACTTCTACGATGCCCTACACGAAGCCACGGCAGAGGCCATCGTCCACTTCGCCACCCTGCTGAAGGCCCGCTACACAGGAAAAGTCGTAGGCGCCTTCTACGGCTCCTACGGCTGCACCGACTTCTACAACAGCACCACCGCCACCGCCACCCTCACCATCTTAGACAGCGGGAAACTGGACTTCCTGGCAGCCCCCGGCGTCTACAACAACAGAGAGCCAGGCGGCTGCGTGGCCCAGCGGGAGATGCAGGACTCCTTCCGGCTCCGGGGCCAGATGTTCGTAGCCGAAGAGGACAGCCGCACCCACCTGGAAGACAGCTTCTACCGGGATGCTATGGGACTATACGACATCCGCGACAGCATCGTCACCCTGAAACGCGACTTTGCCCGGGTGCTCTGTGAGGACATCTATGCCTGGTGGTTCGACCAGCACGCAGAGGGCGGTCGCTACCAGCACGAAGAGATCTACCGTCTCTTCGCCCGCCAGAAAGAGATAGGAGCATTTGCCTACTCCCTAAACCGAAATAAAAACAACGAAATAGCGCTCATCTACGACCAGGAAAGCTGCCACATAGTATCCGCCTACACCAACATGATGATGCTGGACTACTACCGCACCTCAGACCTGCACCGCATAGGAGCCCCCGTGGACTACTACTTCCATAACGACATGGAAAGAGACGATATGCCGGACTACAAGCTCTACATCATGATGAACCTCTTCCGCCTGACAGGCGCTGAGCGCGAAGCCATAATCCGCAAGGCCCGTAAGAACCACGCGGTAATCCTATGGCTCTACGCCCCCGGCTTCCTGAATCCCGGCGCGGAAAACATCATGGACAATGCCAACATCCAGGATTTAATCGGCATGCAAGTAGGCCGCATAGACCATACCTGCTCCCCCCGGTTCAAGATAACCGACCTGACCCACCCTGCCGTCCGCTACGCCGTGGAGGACAGACGCTACGGCTACATCGACAGAGACGTCCACAGCAACGTATGGCTGGAAAACGTCCTGGCCCCAGCCTACATGACCCCGGGCTTCTACATCGACGACCCAAGCGCCCACATCCTGGGGACGTACTGTGAGCTGGCCCTGCCCGCCTACGCAATCAAAGAACTGGACGGCTGGACAAGCGCCTACTGCGCCCCCCAGATTCTGCGCTCCGAGCTTATAGCCTCTCTCGCAGAATACGCCGGCTGCCACCTGTACAACACCCAGGATGACGTAATCTACGCCAACGCTAATTTCGTCACCATCCACGCAGCCTACAAAGGAAAGCACACCCTCCGCTTCCCTCAGCCCTGCAGCCCCTACGAAGTCTATGAAAAACGCTATCATGGCCACGACATAAAGGAACTTACAGTAGAAATGCGCCTAGGAGACACCTTAATGTTCTCCCTAAAAGGCCCATGCTAAAAAATATCCCCCAAAGCAATCCCCCACACTATAAAAGTGTAAACCATGCCACAAAACCAGGAGAGGGGCGGTGTGGCTTAGTG
>CAMQOJ010000263.1 GCA_947003375.1 uncultured Lachnospiraceae bacterium | reverse complement strand
TTCCCAAAGCTCCGTATGGAGCCGGTTCCTTTCAGAGGAATCGAAATGGGCTTTGGATTCGGTGAGAAAGTGCTTGTAATCCTGCATGGACTGCCAGTACTTGATCATAGAGTGTACCTCCTTGTAGTTTTTGCGCTGTGCGTGTGGGGCACAGACGCCCGCACATTTTGCGGTATATGTCAATAGTTTTTCGAAAATTTAGTAAAATTTTTCTTCCAGGGTATGGAGGAAAGGAAAAAACAGAGAAACAGAAAAAGAGCGGAAATATGGGCTTTAAAGAGTTTCCGAGACCGCTCTTGGATGGAAATGGAGGAAGCGATGGAAATTAGAGAATACGGAACCTTCCGGCAGGACGAAATCATGGAATTGTATGCCAGCGTGGGCTGGACAAATTATACGAACCGCCCGGATATGTTGAGACAGGCATTTGAAAAGTCGCTCTGTGTCCTGGGCGCATATGAGGACGAAAAGCTGATAGGGTTCATCCGTGCGGTGGGAGACGGCTTGTCAATCGTATTGATTCAGGACATCATCGTCCGGCCGCAGTATCAGCGGATGGGATATGGAAAGGCGATGCTGACGGCTATCATGGAGAGATACCAGGCTGCATACCAGATGGAGCTACTGACGGACGATACGCAGAAGACAGTATCTTTTTATCGCTCAGTGGGATTTAAAGCTGTGGATGAAATTGGCTGCAGGGCTTTTATGCGGATGTAGGACAGTCGGATGACTTTGCCGATAGATATGATGGCAAAGCGAATGAGTTCATAGACTTTATATCGGCTCTGTTATACCAATATGCACCTGATATTTGAATAAGAAGAAAAAGGAGGACGACACCATGATTAAAGGATTCAAGATGAAGCTGTACCCCGGCCAGGAGGCGGAGTACGAGAAGAGGCACAATGAGCTCTGGCCAGAGATGCAGGACATGATTCACGAGCACGGCGGAAAGAACTACACCATCTTCCTGGACAGGGAGACTTTGACCCTCTTCGGCTACATAGAGATCGAGGACGAGGCGCTTTGGGCCAAGGGGGCGGACACCGCCATCAACCGCAAATGGTGGGACTTCATGGCGGACATCATGGAGACCAACCCGGACAACAGCCCGGTGAGCATCGACCTGCAGAATGTGTTCCATCTGGATTAAAGAAAGGGAAATCTATAGCCAGAAAGGGGCTGTCGGGAAAGCGTCGACAGCATTTACCGACAGCCCCATCCCAGCTTTTGCTGGGCAGGCCCAAATAGCATCTGAGTCTGTTTTATCCCCTGAATTTCCTGACAGTCTCAGCAAAAGGATCCGCACACTCCGTCAGCATTTCCAGCAGCCTTCCGCAGAATTCCCTCACGAGCTCTGGATTCCGGGGCGCAAGGTCGTCCATCTGAAACGGATCTGCCTCGTTATCGAACAAAACGGCTTCCATCGGAAGTGCCATATCGTCTTTCTCATGATGTACCACAAAAGTATATTTGCCATCCGTAAAACCGCGGCTTCTGTATGTATGATGATAAATCGCAAAGGGAATGTTCCCGTCCCTATTCTGTAGGATTTCCTCTCCTGCGTTCTTTCCGCGGATATCTCCCGGAATGGCCTCCTTTAATCCCATCACGGTCAGGAGGGTGGGCATCAGGTCTATGGTGGAGATCAGCATATCAGTCTCCCGCGGTAGGATTTTTCCAGGATACCGAATCAGAAGGGGAACTTGGAATGCTTCGTCATAGTATACATTTTTATGCATCAGGCCATGGCTGCCCATCATCTCGCCATGATCCGAGGTGTAGACTACAATCGTATCATCCCGGATCCCTTTTTCGTCAATCGCCTTCAACACGCGCCCCAGCTGTTCGTCCAAACCGGAAATGGCCGCGAAATACTGCTGCACGCTTTCTGCCGCTGTATGGTTTTCCCGCACATTCGGCCGGTTCAAAAGCTCCTCTGGGGATTTATCTTTATAAAGCTCCAGATATTTGTCCGGCACCATTTCGAAGGGCATATGGGGCGGATTATGCGCCAAAAACAGGGCAAAGGGCTTGCTGGCATCTGCATTTTGGATATACTCCACCGCAACATCCGTTTCATGCTCCGGTGCCCACTGCTTCACATGGATGCAGTCCTTCACGTCCCCGTCCGATTCCCAGTAATGGGGCTCGAAATGGTTGTCGCAGCAGCCATAGGAATGCCAGAAGTCAAACCCATGGCGGCGCTCCCTGGGCGTATAGGCATCCCAGATTTTTCCGTCCGCGCGGCGGGGCGGCAGATACGGATAGTCCTTTTCTCTCGGATGTTCCAGGTGCCACTTCCCGATATAGCCGCACCGATACCCGTTCCTGCTCAGGATGTCAGAGAGGCAAAGCGCGTCCTCCCTCAGATAACAATCGGGGCTTGCGGAATTGCAGTTCGTGATCACGCCGTTCTCATACGGATATTTACCGGTAAACAATATGCCGCGGTAAGGGCTGCATACAGGACTGTTGCTGTAAGCCCTGTGGAATGCAAGGCTTTCGCCGGCAAGCGCGTCCATATTAGGGGTGATGACCGGATCCTCTCTCCGGAATCCCATGGCCTGTGCCCGAAATTCATCCGGCACGATAAATACCAGGTTCGGCTTTTTCTGTGATGCCATCGCTGTCTCCTCCTTTTTTGTATTCCTGACATCTGATCCGGCACCTTTTACGACGCTCAGTGGGGCGCAAAATAGACCAGATTCGCATCAAACGCATTTTCTTCCCCACAGCGCCTCATCTGACCGCTTCCGGTCACCGTATATTTCCTCCCGTCCGTTTCTTCCCGGGTGTACGTGTCGAACCACTCCTCCATTCCGGCCTTCAGTTCGCGTACAAGAGCGGCATGCGCTTCCTGGCCGATCAGGTTCCGTGCCTCCTCCGGATCGTCTTCCATATGATAAAGCTCATCCGGCCCATCCGGATATCGACTCACGTATTTCCAGTGTCTGGTCCGAATCATCCGTGTCTTACTGTATTCATCAAAGACGACCACCCGGTCCGGTGCCTCCTTCCGGGGCTCCCGGATCAGCTGCATCATGCTTTTTCCGGGCTGCATGGGCTCTGCTTCGAACAGACAGCCGGCCATCTCCAGAATCGTCGGATAGAAGTCGTACTGGCATGCCATCTGATGGCAGACTGCGCCCTTTTCTCCATCCGGCATCCGGACAATCAATGGCACTTTGATTGCAGTATCAAACATGTTCTGCGGGTATGTCCCGTTCCCCTTTCCCCAGATACCGTGATGTCCCATATTCATTCCGTTATCCGCGGTAAAGATTACGATGGTATCTTCCAGGAGTCCCTGCCTGTCCAGCTCGTCCATGATCTTTCCGATGCCTTCATCCATTGCGCTGATGGCGGCATAATACCCTCGCAGGTTCTCGGCCCGTTTCTCCGGCGTATCCCCCACCGGACAGGTTCCGACCTGATTCGGATGGACCGGCAGATCCGGCGTCGCCTGAAACGCGCAGTCCCTGTACCAATCCAGGAACCGCTTCGGATGCTGCCCCTCTTCCCATGGGCTGTGTGGTGCCGTATAATGCACGCTCAAATAAAACGGCTTTTCCTGCTGCGCGAACTCGCCTACATACTGTATGGCCTTTTCCGTGATCAGGTCTGTAATATATCGCTTCGGCGCAGAGAAAGCGCCATTCTCACATACATCCGGATCGAAATAATGGCTGCAGCCCCCTGCTCCAATCGTAAACCATTTTTCGAAGCCCCTTTTCTTTTCCGCATTATTTCCAAGGTGCCATTTTCCGCTGAGTCCACACACATATCCGTTTTCTGCCAGGACCTCCATATAGGTTTTGTGCCCTTCCAGATATTCGATTGCATGATCCCTTGTTTGGAACCGGGAATGGCCTGCCATTTCCGGATATCGATTCGTATCGATGTTCCCGCCCGCAATCCAGTCCAGCACGCCATGGCAGGACGGTGCCTTTCCGGTTACGATGGAGGCTCTCGCAGGAGAGCATACCGGAGACGCGCAGTAGAATTCATCGAACCGGACTCCGCTCTCCGCAAGCCTGTCCAGGTTCGGTGTGCGCAGGTCTTCATTTCCCGCACAGTGCATTGCCCATGCCCCCTGATCGTCTGACAGGATAAAAACAATGTTCGGCTGCTTTTTCAAGGCTCTCATATCCTTTCCTTTCAATAGCTGTAATGATAATTCCCAACCTCTCCGGCAAGCTTCCTCTCAAGCTCGCTTAAGATTGGCCCATACGCTTCTTCCAGAACCAGATTCCTGCTTTCCTCCGGATCATTTTCCAAATCGAACAGCATGCATGGGATTCCTGTCTCCGCATCCGCAACCAGCTTATACCGCTCGCTTCGCACTAGATACCATGGCTTAGCCGTCATGTGGTTTTCCGCAAAAACCGGTACATGATCGATTTCCTTTCCTGTAATCAGTCCGATCAGACTTTCTCCCGGTAGCTTCTTTTTGCTTTTCCCACCCGCAAGCTCCATGCATGTCGGATAGAAATCTACCGTGGAAACCGGAACGGAGACCACCTTTTTCTGATGCAGCCACGGAATTTTGATAATCAGCGGTACCCCGCAGGACCGTTCATAGGGGAGGCACTTATTTTTCATGCCATGGCTTCCCTGCATATCGCCGTGATCCGATGAAAAAAGCACTGCCGTCCGGTTGGCGATTCCAAGCCGCTCCAGCTCCTCCGTAATCCGTCCCACACCGGCATCCATCTGTGACACCATCGCATAGTACAGCTGCAGATACTTTTGCATATTTCCGCCGTACCTGACAAAATCCGGACACCTTTCAAACGGGCGCTGACTGTAAGGAGAATAAGTCGGCGTATACGGATCGACCGGCTCATATTGCTCCGGCAAAGGAATTTCCTGCCCCTCATAGAGCTGTTCGAAATGTAATGAAGGCTGCTCCGGATAATGGGGTGCCTGAAAAAAGATAGTCTGCAGAAATGGCCTGCCCATTTTGGCAAGCTCCCGCAGCCGTTCGATCCCAAGCCGGGCGGTTGCATCCGTCCGATGCTCCTTCTGTAAATGCTCCCTTCCCTGCTCATCATAAAAGCAGACCTGATCCCAAAAACCATTATAACACTGATAGCCAATAAAATGTTGATGTCCTGCCCAATATTTTTCCGGAACAGGGCCATTACCGTCCCCTCCCAGATGCAATTTCCCCACAAATCCGGTTTCATATCCAAGCCGTGCAAGCTCCTTCGGAAAAGTTTCCTCTTCCACACTTAGGGCTTCCCCGTTCCTTTGTACCCCACAGTCCTTGCTGTAGCAGCCGGAATACAAAATGCCCCTATACGGCCCGCAGACTGGATTGTTTGAATAGGCATTGGTAAATAATGTCCCCTGCTGTGCCAGCCGGTCCAAATGCGGCGTCCTGACAAAGGGAGATATCGCTCCAAGAGCATACTTGTGCATCTGGTCGGCCATGATTAGCAGTATATTCGGCTTCTGTCCTTTTTTCATAAGCTCTCTCCATGGGCTCTTTGGTTCCCGTTACAGACAAAAGCTGCGAAAGCATACTCCGCAGCTTTTGCCTGGGGATTTCTCATCCCTTTACGGAACCGATCATAACACCTTTTACAAAGTACTTCTGTACAAAAGGGTACATGATTAATACTGGTAGAGAAGAAATAATGATTACGCCATATTTGATTGTACGGGCGATCAGCTTCATATGCTCCAGCGTCTCCGGATCGAGACCTTCCGGATCCACAGACTGGCCCGTAATCAGAATGTCTCTCAAGATTAGCTGTAATGGATAAAGCTCTGCCTTCGTCACATAGATCAGCCCATTAAAGAAGGAGTTCCAGTGGCCGACTGCATAATACAGGATCATGATTGCAATGATTGCTTTAGACAGCGGAATCACTACAAAAATGAAATACTGGAAGATGCCGCAGCCATCGATTTCTGCTGCTTCCTGCAGCTCCATCGGCAAAGTGTTCAGAAAGAATGTACGGGTCAGAATCAGGTTGAATACCGAAAAGGATCCCAGGATTATCAGGACATACGGCGTATCTACCAGCCTCAGGCCCTTTACCACCAGATAGGTAGGGATCAGGCCGCCGCCGAAATACTGCGTGATGATCAGCATCTTCATGATTAGGTTGCGTCCGGCCATATCCTTTCTGGACAGTACATAGCCCGAAGGAATTGTTAGGAATAATGCAAACAATGTACCAAAAAACGTATAACGGATGGTATTGTAATATCCGGTCCAGATTCTTTTGTCTCTCAGGATGCTGTCTCTTATACACATCTGACGCTGCCGACGAAGAGACTCGTGTAG
>CAMQOJ010000262.1 GCA_947003375.1 uncultured Lachnospiraceae bacterium | reverse complement strand
CATTTCTCCACGTATACCGCCCCAGCGCCGTCCCCGAAGAGGATGCAGGTGCCCCTGTCCTCCCAGTCCACCAGCTTGGAGAGCACTTCGCTGCCGGCGATCAGAGCGTTTCTGTAGATGCCCGCCTCCACATAGGCCCACGCCGTGTGCAGGGCAAACAAAAAACCGGCGCATGCCGCGTTTACGTCAAAGGCCACGGCATTCCCGGCTCCGATCTCGCTCTGGATCCGGCAGGCCACGCAGGGGGCCGCTTCCTCCGGGGAGCAGGTGGCCGCCAGGATGAGCTCCACCTCCTCCGCCTGCCTTCCCGCATCCGCAAGGGCCCGCCCGCAGGCTTCCGCCGCCAGGGAGGCCACTGTCTCCCCGGTGGACACATGCCGGCTGCCGATGCCGGTGCGCTCTCTGATCCATTCGTCCGATGTGTCAACCATCCCCTCAAGTTCCCTGTTCTCCACCACGCGCCCGGGGAGGGCGCTTCCTGTTCCCATGATCCGAATCGACATAGTATTATGTTCTCCTATTAAAGTCGCTGCGCGACGGCACTGAAGAGGGCTTCGCCTCTCGGCTCACTTCTGGGAGAGGAATCTTCATATGGAAGTGAACATATGAAGATTCCTCTCGTGCGCCTTCGAGTCTTCGCCCGTAAGTCGCTGCGCGACGGCACTGAAGAGGGCTTCGCCTCTCGGCTCACTTCTGCGCCTCTCCCTGTTTTTAGTATCTGCGGAATCTTTCGTAGCGCTGGGCGGCGATTTCCTGGCCGGACAGGCCCTGGTAGCGCTGCAGGAAGGCCATGATCTGCTCCTTCAGGTAGCCGCCGATGGCCTCCGCGGTGGTGCTGTCTGCCCCGCCGAACTCCGGGACGATCCTGTCCACCACATGCAGGAGCTTCAGGTCCTGGGCCGTGATGCGCATGATCTCGCTGGCCTCCCGGGCCCTGGAGGAATCCTTCCAGAGGATGGAGGCAAAGCCCTCGGGGGACAGGATGGAATACGTGGCATTCTCCAGCATCCACACCTCGTTCCCCACCGCCGTGGCCAGGGCGCCGCCGCTGCCGCCCTCGCCGATGAAGATGCACAGCACGGGCACCTTCAGGGCGGACATCTCCTGCAGGTTGCGGGCGATGGCCTCGCCCTGGCCCCGCTCCTCCGCCTCGATGCCGCAGTAGGCCCCGGAGGTATTGATGAAGCTTACGATGGGGCGGTGGAACTTCTCCGCCTGCTTCATCAGTCGCAGGGCCTTGCGGTAGCCCTCCGGCATGGGCATGCCGTAATTGCGCCGCTGGCACTCCTTTCCGTCCTTGCCCTTATGCTCCGCGATCACCGTCACCGGCTGTCCCTCCAGAAAGCCGATCCCGCCGATGATGGCCGGGTCGTCCCGGAAGCTCCTGTCCCCGTGGGCCTCCACGAAATTATCGAAGATGCTGGCCATGTAGTCACAAGCGCTGGCCCGCTCCAGCCTCCGGACGGCCTTCACCTTCTCCCAGGCGCCTGCGGGCTTCACGTTCCAGGTCTGCTCCTTCAGCACTTCGTTCAGCACGAAATGGAAGTCCTTCCCCCCGGTAAAGTCAGCGTACTCACCCTCCTTGCCCTGATGGGACTTCACCAGGAAATACAGGGTCTTCTTCAGCGCCTCCCTTTTCACGATGCCGTCTATGATGCCGTGCTCCACCAGAAATTCCGCCGTCTGGAAGCCCTCCGGCAGCTCCTGGCCGATGGTCTGGCGGATGACCCTGGGCCCCGCGAAGCCGATCAGCGCCCCGGGCTCCGCCATGACCACGTCCCCCAGCATGGCGAAGCTGGCCGTGACGCCGCCCATGGTAGGGTCTGTGAGGATGGTGCAGTACAGCAATCCGGCCTCGTCCAGCTTCCGGATGGCCGCGGAGGTCTTGGCCATCTGCATCAGGGAGATGATGCCCTCCTGCATCCTGGCCCCGCCGGAGCAGCAGAAGAAGAACACCGGCAGCCTAAGCTCCACTGCCCGCTCGATGGCGGCGGTGATCTTCTCCCCCACCACATGCCCCATGCTGGCCATCAGGAACCTGGAGTCGCAGATGCCCAGCACGATGTCCTGGCCGAAGACCTTGCACTGCCCAACGGTGAAGGCTTCCTCCAGGCCGGTCTTCTCCCTCGCCTCCCGGAGTTTCTCCTCATATCCCTCGTAGGAAAGTGGGTTTCTCACCGGCATATCCGTGAACCAGGGCTGGAAGGTATGGGGATCCGCCACCATGCGGATGCGGTTGTTGGTCCTGACCCGGAAGTATCCCTCGCACTCGTAGCAGATGTACTTGCGCCTGGCCACCCTGTCCCGGTTCACCATCTTCCCGCACTTGGGGCAGCGGATCATGTAGGCTTCCTTTTCCTGGGAGCGGACATTGGCATCCGCCTGCGCCGCTTTCATTTCGCCGGCGGGCTCGGACGCCCCCTGGGCCCCTTCTGCCTGGTGCCCGCCGGAGCTGTCCTCCTGATTCCGCTGCCTGGCGAAAAACGTGACCCGTTTCCTCCGCAGCCTATCCTCTGTATCCGATGCTTTCTTTCTGAACAGTCCGCCCATTTTAAGTCCTCCTATTATAGTCGCTGCGCGACGGCTCTAAAGGGTAAAGTCACTCGACGCACATTTGGGAGAGGAATTTTCATCCGAAAATGCACGTATGAAAATTCCTCTCGTGCGCCTTCGCCACTTTACCAATTTATACTGCGCGGCGGCTCACTCCGCCCCGATTGCGAATGTGAGCTGGGCCTGGGCCACCACCTTGCCGTCCACCGTGGCCACCGCCTCGCTGATGCCCAGGGGGCCCTTGCACTTGACGACCCTGGCCTCCAGTGTCAATACATCCCCGGGAATCACCTTCCTGCGGAATTTCGCCTTGTCTATCCCCGCGAAATACGCCGTCTTCCCCTTCCACTGCGGGACGGACAGCATGGCCACCGCTCCTGTCTGGGCCATGGCCTCCACAATCAATGCCCCCGGCATCACCGGATTCCCCGGGAAATGTCCCTGGAAAAAAGGCTCGTTCATGCTGACGCACTTTCGGCCCACCGCACGGGTGCCCGCTTCCAGCTCTTCAATGGTATCTATCAGCAAAAAGGGATAGCGATGGGGTATGATCTCCATGATCTCCTTTGCGGTTAACAATGACATGACGCAATCTCCTCCTACTCCATTTTCCCCAAAAGGATGCTGGCATTGTGTCCTCCAAAGCCCAGGGAATTGCTGAGGGCATAGGGCACCGCCTCCTCATGGCTCTCCATACAGTAATCCAGATCCAGCTCCTCCTCCGTCTCCCGCAGGCCCACTGTCCTGTGGAGGAATCCCTCCTGGATCTCCTTCACGCAGGCGATGAACTCCACCGCCCCGGCGGCCCCCAGCAGATGGCCTATCATGGATTTGGTGGAATTGATGCGGAGCCTCTTCGCGTGGTCACCGAAGGCGAGCTTGATGGCCCTGGTCTCGAAGAGATCGTTGTGGTGGGTGGAAGTGCCGTGGGCATTGATATAGCCCAGCGCCCCGGGCTCCACGCCGCCGTCCGCCAGGGCGTTCTTCATGGCCGCTGCCGCGCCCGCGCCGTCCTCGGCGGGGGAAGTGATGTGGTACGCGTCGGATGTGCAGCCGTATCCCAGCACCTCCGCGTAGATCCGCGCGCCTCTCCTCCTTGCGTGCTCCAGCTCCTCCAGCACCACGATGCCCGCGCCCTCGCCCATGACGAAGCCGCTCCTGTCCCTGTCGAAGGGGATGGAGCATCTCTGGGGATCCGTGCTGGCGGACAGGGCGTTCAGCGCGGCAAACCCGGCGATTCCGATCGGACATACCGCCGCCTCGGTCCCCCCGGCCACGCAGGCGTCCGTCTCCCCGTACTGGATGGAGCGGAAGGCCTCCCCGATGGAATTGGTGCCCGTGGCGCAGGCCGTGGCCACATTCAGGCTCTTGCCCTTCAGGCCGTAGGCGATGCTCACATTGCCCGCCGCCATGTTGGATATCATCAGCGGCACGAACAGAGGGCCCACCCTGGAGGGGCCTTTCTCGGAAAGCCTGCCGCACTCCCGCTCCATGGCCTGCAAGCTGCCCACGCCGCTGCCCACGAAGCATCCCACCCGGTAGGCGTCCTCCTTCTCCATGTCCAGCGCCGCGTCCGCCAGGGCCTCCCCTGCCGCCGCCACCGCGTACTGGCAGAAAAGCTCCATACGCCTGGCCGCTTTCTTGTCCATATAGCGCTCCGGATCGAAGTCCTTCACCTCCGCCGCCAGGCTGCATTTATAGCCCCCGGCGTCGAACCTGGTAATGGGCCCGAAGCCGATGCGCTCCTGCCGGATACCCTGCCAGAAGTTCTCCACGCCATTGCCGATAGGGGTGATGGCCCCCATCCCTGTCACTACTACTCTTCTCCTCATGCCATACCCTCCAAATCACGATAACACGCCCTGAGTCCGAAAGCCCTCAGCGGGCCTTCTGTGGCTCAGGACTTCTCCTCACACCATCCCGCCGTCCACGCATATGACCTGCCCGGTGATATAGTCCGACCTGTCCCCTGCCAAAAAGGCCACCAGCTCGGCCACGTCCCGGGGGCTTCCCATCCTGCCCATGGGAATCGAGGCCACTGCCGCCTCCCTTGCCTTCTGGGGCAGAGCCTGGGTCATCTCCGTCTCGATGAAGCCCGGCGCCACGGCGTTGACGCAGATGTTCCTGCCCGCCAGCTCCTTGGCCACGCTCTTCGTCAGCCCGATCAGCCCCGCCTTGGACGCGGCGTAGTTGGCCTGGCCCGCATTTCCAGCCACGCCGGACACGGAGGAGATGTTGACGATCTTGCCCTTTCTCTGTTTCAGGAAATATCTGGTCAGATGGCGGATGGTGTGGAACGCGCCTTTCAGATTGATGTCCATTACATGGTCGTAGTCCTCCTCGGACATGCGCGCCACCAGATTGTCCCTTGTCACCCCGGCATTGTTCACCAGGATGTCCACATGTCCGTAGTCCGCCACGATTTCCTCCACCATCCGGCCGCAGGCCCCGAAGTCGGACACGTCGCAGCCTATGGCCCGGGCCGCCCCGCCCGCCGCCTCGATCTGCGACACCACCTCCAGGGCGCTCTGTTTGGATCCATTGTAATTCACCAGCACCGTGGCTCCCTGTCCGGCCAGCGTGAGCGCGATGGCCCTGCCGATGCCCCGGCTGGCTCCCGTCACCAGGGCCACCTTGCCTGCCAGCTCCCTGCCGGAAGCCGGAATCTTTTCTTCTACCATTTTCTCTGTCCCTCATTCTGCCCGGCCGCCGGTCCTACCCGACGGCCCGGGCCGCTTTTATGTCCCTTGGAAACGCTGCTGCGCCCGAAACGCCCTCCGTATTCCCGTCCCATGAGCCAGGCAGCTGGAATCCGGTCAGGGCAGATGCCCTCCGCCTTTGCCGGCCCCTTAGGCCAGCGCCGCGTCCAGATCCTCCACCTTGGCCACGTTCAGCACCTTCACGTCCCGGCTCATCTTCCGCAGGAATCCTGCCAGCGTCCGCCCGGGCCCGATTTCCACGAAGGTGTCCACCCCGTCCGCAAGCATCCGCTCCATGGTCTCCCGCCACCTCACCGTGGAGGACACCTGCCTGGCCAGCAGCTCCTTGATCCGGGCGCTGTCCGTCACATAGTCCGCCTCCACATTGCAGATATAGGGGATGCGGGGGGCTTGCACGGAAACACCCTCCAGCTCCGCCGCCAGCTTCTTCCCGGCCTCCGCCAGGAGCGGGGAGTGGAAGGGGCCGCTGACATTCAGGGGGACGCACCGCTTCGCGCCTGCCGCTTTCAGCGTCTCGCAGGCCGCCTCCACCGCAGGGGCCTCCCCTGTGATGACGATCTGTCCCGGGCAGTTGTCGTTTGCAATCGACACCACTCCCGCAGTCCCGGCGCAGACCTTGCGTATGCTGTCAGCGTCCAGCCCCAGCACCGCCGCCATGGCGCCGCCCACCGGATAGGCCTCCTGCATGAAGATGCCGCGGCAGCGGATCAGCCGGAACAACGGGTCGAGCTCCATGACCCCGGCAGCCGCCAGCGCCCCGTACTCCCCCAGGCTCAGCCCCGCGGCGCAGTCCGCCCGAAGGCCCTTCTCCTCCAGTACCTTCAGGATCGCCACCTCCGTGGCCAGCATGGCGATCTGGGTGTATTCCGTGACATCCAGGCTCTCGTTCTCCGTAAAGCAGAGCTCCCCTACGTCCAGGCCCGCGGCCTCCCCGGCTGCGGCGTACACGCTCCTGGCTGTGGGAAAGGCCTGGAAGAAATCCTTTCCCATCCCGCAATACTGGGCTCCCTGTCCCGGAAAAATAAACGCTGTCTTTCCCATTTCAATCCCTCTATCC
>CAMQOJ010000261.1 GCA_947003375.1 uncultured Lachnospiraceae bacterium | reverse complement strand
ACCGTATTCTCAATCAAGGTCCCAAACTGCACGGATCGGAAGAAGTACAGGAAGTGCTTCCATCCTACCCAGGCGCTGCCCCAAAAGCCATCGGAAAATTTGTAGTCCCGGAAGGCAATCTGTATGCCTACCATAGGCGCGTAGTTGAATATCAATAGATAGGCCACTGCCGGAAGCAGCAGCACGTACAGCTGCCAGCATTTTCCCGCTTTCTGTAGAAAGGTCTTTTTCCTGTTCCGTCTTTTCCCGTTCTGTCCGATATGATTCTGTCCCATAAGCCGTCTCCCCTTTTCGCGTTCCCGCTTTCTCCTTCGCTTTCTATTCTACTAATGAAGCATGGATTTTTCATTATGTCATTTTTTACAGCTTTGGTCATTCTTGTGATTTCCTTTGGTCATTTTTCTGCAGGGAGCGTTTTTTGTAATGTCTCTTTATCAAAGGATTTCAGGGTTGTGGATTTCCGTGGGGTATAGTAGAATGGGCATATCAGAGGCGCAGGTTTCCTGCGCGGCTGCCGGGTGGTTTCCCTTGATGATTGGAGGCAATGAATGGCAAGGACTGTCGGTATCGGGCATCAGGTTTTCGGGAAAGTGATTCAGAATCATCTCTTTTACGTAGATAAGACGAATTTCATAAAAGAATGGTGGGAGAATGGGGATTCCGTAACCCTGATCACCCGCCCCAGACGCTTCGGCAAGATCCTGAACATGAGCATGGGGGAGCATTTCCTCTCTGTGGATTATGCGGACAAGGGGCATCTGTTTGAAGGGCTGGCCATCTGGCAGGAGAAATATGGAAAAAGGTAATTTCACCTGAGGAATCAAGATAGCAGAATCATATGTATAAAACAGCAAAAGAAAACTATCATTTCCCGCCCATTTCCTTTAACATAGAAAATAGTAAAATATCGTTTCCGTAAAAAATATGCCGAAAGGAGAATATCACTATGAAAGAACGTCTTATCGCACTTCAGGTCTATTCCGTCCGCGATGCCGCCGAGGCGGATTTCGCAGGCACCATGCGCAAGGCGAAGGAGATGGGCTACGACGGCGTGGAGCTGGCCGGAACCTATGGCATGACTGCCGTGGAGGCAAAGAAAATCCTGGATGAAGTGGGCCTGGAGCTGGTCTCCGCCCATGTGCCCATGGACCAGCTGGAGGATGACGCCGTCCTGGACGACTATGCCGCCACAGGCTTAAAGCACATCGCCATCCCCTGGCTCACCGGCCCCAAGACCAAAGAGGAGCTGGACGCTGCCATCGCGCGGATCCGCAGCGTGGGCGAGCGCTGCAAGGCCCGGGGCATGCAGCTTCTGTACCACAACCACGACTTCGAGTTCGAGAAGATTGAGGGCCGGTACATACTGGACGCCTATTACGCCGAAATCCCCTCCGATCTGCTGCAGACGGAGCTGGATGTGTGCTGGGTCAACGTAGGCGGCGAGAAGCCTCCCGTGTATGTCCGCAAATACAGCGGCAGGGCCCCCATCGTGCACCTGAAGGATTTCTCGGGCCAGAAGAGCGAGAACATGTACGGCCTGATCGGCACCGATGGGAAGAAAGAGGAGGCTTCCGGCAAGTTCGAGTTCCGCCCCGTGGGCTATGGCCTCCAGGACGTGCCCTCCATCATCGCCGCCGCTGACGATGCGGGAAGCGCCTGGTTCGTGGTGGAGCAGGACATGCCCAGCATGGGCCGCACCCCCATGGAATGCGCCCAGATGAGCATCCGTTACCTGAGGTCTTTCCTGTAAATCACATATATGCGCGGGAGGACGGTTCAGCCATCTATCAGCATGGCGCTTTCCGCCCGCGAGTCAGACAGCATGGAACGGCATTCCAGGAAGAAAAGCATTCCAATGGCGAATGATGGCGAACATGCGTATATCATCATATATAAAAAGGAGCAACAATCATGGCAGAGAATATTTTAAACCGTTTTGAGAATATTTACGATGAAGAGCCCGAAATCGACACCAGCGTAAAAGTGAAGGTGGGCATCATCGGCACCGGCTGGATCGCCGAGGAGCATGCCAGATGCTATAAGGCCATGCCCGACGTGGAGCTGGTGGCCGCCGCGGACCTGGTGCCAGGCAAGGCGGAGAAGTTCTGCAAGACCAACAAGCTGGAGGGCGTGCGCTGCTACGAGAGCGGCCATGCCATGCTGGAGGCCGAGGACCTGGATGCGGTCAGCATCTGCACCTACAACTGCCAGCATGCCCCCTGCGCCATCGATGCCCTGGAGCACGGCGTCCATGTGATGCTGGAGAAGCCCTTCACCGTCACCGTGGACGAGGCCGTGGAAGTCATGCGCGCGGAGAAGAAGAGCGGCAAGATCCTCACCATCGGCTTCCAGCCCAGGATGAGCGTGAACATGAAACGCATCAAGCAGATTGTGGACTCCGGAGAGCTGGGCAAAATCTATTACATCCAGTCCGGCGGCGGCCGCCGGGTAGGCATCCCCACCCCTTACGGCACCACCTTCATCGACAAGGAGACCGGCGGCATCGGCGCAATGGGCGACATCGGCTGCTACTCCCTGGACATGCTGCTGAACGCCGTGGGCTATCCCAGGCCCCTGACTGTCACCGGCTATACCTCCGATTTCTTCGGCAAGGATCCTAACTACTACCCCGGCCATCCGGAATACGCGGATGTCTTCGGCGTGGATGACTTCGCGGCGGGCTTCGTGCGCCTGGAGGGCGGCATCATGCTTGACTTCCGCATCTCCTGGGCCATGCACATGGACACCATGGGCGACGCCATCATCCTGGGCACAAAGGGCGGCCTGAAGATTCCTTCCACCGAGTGCTGGAACGGGGACTTCGACAAGCCCCTGAAGATCTACAAGACCATTGCCGGCAAGCCCACCTGCACAGAAATCCCCCTGGATCCCAGCGGCGACCTGTTCCACGAGAAGCTCCGCTCCTTCGTGACAGCGGTGAAGACCGGCGGCGCAGCCACCATACCCTCCAGCCAGATCATCTACAACCAGGCCATCATTGACGGCATCGTCAAGTCCAATGCTGTCGGGCATGAGATTCCTGTGGAGATTCCGGAGATTTAAGACGCTGCAACTGTAGTCATCTTTTGAAGAAAAGGCATGTGCTCCTGGCGCATGCCTTTCTTTGTCGCGCTTGGCGGCGCACGTTTCTATCTGGCTCCAGCCTTCCTAAAAGGCCAATCGCGCCGTCCGCCCCATCACGTTTTGCAAGACCTTCAAGAAGCATGTGAGAGCTCCCCGGACACCTACCGGGGGATGAACCGGGGTCTGGGCCGATGGACCGCCTCACATGGATTTCAGCATATCCCCATACATCCGGTTCAATTCTTCCTCCAGATACTTAAATTCCGGAATATATTCCTTCAGAATCCGGCCTACCAGCTTTTTCGCCGCATTTCCGTCATAGATATGGGACATATCATTCCTGTCTCCCAGCATCTCCAGCCAGAGCTCCCCATTGAAAAAGGGATATACCGCAAAGGATTCCTTGATAACCGTCCTCGGAGAACCGGTAGCTGCTGCCCTGCTGCCCTCGTAAGCCAGTAGCTCTTTCAACAGCTTCCATCCCAGTTCAAACTGGATTGAAAACTTATCAATGATTCCTCCGATGATAAATTCATTGTCCAGCGCCTCCCTGTCTGCCCGCTCCAGCACCCGCAGATTCGATGCATAGTTGTCATATTTCTTCATATAGAATCCTCCCCTCCTGCCGGATTGCCCGCTGAAACTCCTGCTGCATCTCCCCATCCAAATCAATCACATCGTATTTCAGCGGAGTGGAAGTCTCTTCCTCCACGTCCAGCGCAAAATGAAGGACATTGCCGCCGCTCACCGCTAGGTCGATGTCGCTGGCGCGCCTATAGTCCCCTCTGGCCCTGGAGCCGAACAGAATCACCTTCCGCACCCCATGCCTTTTTGCCAGGCCGCATATCTCCTCGATAACGGTCTCCCTGATTCCTGTCCCTTCCATGGCACCTCCTCCGGCATATCCGGTTCCATTATCTAAAGTCTATTTATACTGCTCAACAGTTAAAATTTCCGAGTAACCCGACTACATAACGCCAGCCATATACGTTTAACCAGTGCAGTACGGTAAATTCTGGCGTTATGTAGTATATCTTTTCCGCCAACAGCCGTATATCATTCCGTCCGTGAACATCTCCAGGCTCAATATCCTTCCTATGCCAACATTATACTATAGCGGCTCCTGTTCCACAAGCATCAGGAGGAGCCAAATCTTCTTCCTCATCTTTCCGTTCTCTCTTGACAGCCCAAAAAGCCATGGAGTACAATTAAGGTTGAGAAATTATGCGAGGAGTTGGCTGGAATGGGCAAACCGTTGATATTCAATATCCAGAAATATTCCCTCCACGACGGCGAGGGCATCCGCACCACCGTCTTTTTCAAGGGCTGCCCGCTCTCCTGCTCCTGGTGCCACAATCCGGAGAGCCAGCGCTTCGAAAAGGAGCTGCTCTTCCACGCCGACCGCTGCACAGGCTGCGGGGCATGCAGCCAGGACTGTCCGCAGAAGGCCGTTTCCATGGAGAGCCTGTCACCACCAGTCTCTGCGCTCCCCGGGAAATTCCTCCCCCGCCTGGACCGAAGCCTGTGCCAGGGCTGCGGCACATGCGCAGCCGTCTGCCCCTACGGTGCAAGGGAGGCGGTGGGGAAAGAATACCCCCTCCCGGAGCTGATCCGGCTATTGGAGAAGGACTGGATGTTCTACGAGCGCTCCGGCGGCGGAGTCACCCTCTCCGGAGGCGAGCCCCTGGCCCAGGACATGGACTACATAGAAGAGCTGGCCAGGCGCCTCCACGCTCTGGGCTACAGCGTGGACATCGATACCTGCGGCTTCGTCCCCTACGAGCACATCCGGCGGGTGCTCCCCTATACGGACACCTTCCTCTACGACATCAAGCTGATAGATTCCCGGGCCCACCTGGAGCACACCGGGGTGGACAATCGGCTGATTCTGGAAAACCTGAAATCCCTCAGCGCGGACGGTGGGAAAATCCAGATCCGCCTCCCCCTGATTGACGGCGTGAACGCCACCGAAAAGCATCTCACCGACATCATTTCGTTCCTACAGGACAATGCAATCAACCCATACCGCATCAATCTGCTGAAATACCACAGCACAGGCAGCGGCAAATACGCCAGGCTGGACCGTCTCTACCAGGGGGCTTCCATGGCGGAGCCGGATGCCCAGTGGCTGCATCAGGCAAAGCAGCTGTTCCGGCAGAGCGGTTTCCAAAATATCCAGACAGGAGGTTAACCAATGGCAAAGACGAAAGAACGCGGCATGAACGACCGCATCAGGAGACTTCGTAAAATCAGCACCGAGACCCAGCCCCACATCTACATAGAGCGCGCCGTCCTGGAGACGGAGGCCTATCAGATGTACGAGGGCAAGGTGTCCGTCCCGGAGCTGAGGGCCCTGGTGCTGAAACATTTTTTCACCCATAAAAAGCTCTACATCGGAGAGGATGAGCTCATCGTAGGGGAAAAGGGGGATTATCCCCAGTCCGCCCCCACCTTTCCGGAGCTGTGCTGCCATACCCTGGAAGACATGCACAATATGAATGACCGTTCCGTAGTCAATTTCACCGTGACAGAGGACGACCTGAAAATCCAGGAGGAGCAGATCATCCCCTACTGGGAGGACCGCTCCATGCGCCGCCGCATCTTGGACAGCATGACGGAGGAATGGAAGGAGGCCTACGCCGCCGGCATCTTCACGGAATTCATGGAGCAGCGCGGCCCGGGGCACACCGTGGGCTCCGTGAAGCTGTACGAGAAGGGCTATCTGGACTATCAGGAGGACATCAAGGCAGCCCTGGACAGGCTGGACTATCAGAAGGATCCGGAGGCCCTGAACAAGCGGGACCAGTTGAACGCCATGTCCATCGCCTGCGAGGCCATCATGATCCTTGGGAGGCGCTATGGGGAGCTGGCCAGGCAGATGGCCCGGGACTGCGCCGACGAGACCCGCAGAAAAGAGCTGCTGCAGATCGCCGCCAACTGTGACATAGTGCCCGCCCATAAGCCGGAGACCTTCTACCAGGCCATCCAGACCTACTGGTTCACCCATCTGGCCGTGACCACGGAGCTGAACCCCTGGGACGCCTATTCCCCGGGACATTTCGACCAGCACCTGGGCCCCTTCTACGACAGGGATACGGAGGCCGGGATACTCACCAGGGACCAGGCATTGGAGCTGATGGAGTGCCTGTGGGTGAAATTCTACAACCAGCCCGCGCCCCCCAAGGTGGGCGTCACCTTAAAGGAGAGCAGCACCTACACGGACTTCGCCAACATCAACACCGGCGGCATCACCCCGGAG
>CAMQOJ010000260.1 GCA_947003375.1 uncultured Lachnospiraceae bacterium | reverse complement strand
GCGGTACTTTGCGCTCCATGGAAACTATGGAATCTTGTTCGCGGAAGCAGAGATTTCCGGGGAGGACACCATCGTCCCCCAGTACGTGGAAAATCCCCGCATCCTGATCCTGGCAACCGGAAACTATGGAATCCTGGCGGACAGGGCAGGGGAAGAGGGCCATGCCCTGCTCTGGCGAACCGTAGATTTTAAGGAATTCCAGCCTGCCCTGCTGATGGAGAAAAGCGGGGAGCAGTGGGAGGCTCTGTGGGCGCAGGCAAAGGATGTCCCACAGGAGAGCCACATTGTGGAGGGGGAGGCAGTAATGGGCAGCAGCATGGAGATCAGCCGCTCCTTCTGTGATCGTATCGTGCAGAGCTGGTCGCAGGTGCACAATACCGAAATCCGCCTGCCGGACACGATTCGCGTCCATGGACCGGAGGAGCTGGCAGCCGTTCAGGCACAGGCTGTGTATTCGGACGGTTCCACAGATATGAAGACAGTCGCGTGGGATATGGAAGGGATAGACTTCGGGACTCCCGGCATCTATTCCGTGACGGGGAGGGTCTGCAGCAGGAAATTTGCCTTCCCCCTGCTCAAGGGCCGGGGCGACCCCGTCATCTTTCCCTGGGAGGGGAAGTGGTATTTCCTGGCCACCAATGACAATCAGAACGATATAGGCATCTATGTGCGGGAAGCGGACAGCGTGGAAGGGCTTTTTGAGCCGGGGACGCAAGACCGCCTGCTTCTGGACGTGGACGAGGAAAAGGGCTTCATACAGACCTTCTGGGCGCCGGAATTCCATGTCATAGGCGGGGAGCTCTACATCCTGTTCGCGGTGGGCGGGAAAGTGTGGGGGCCCCAATGCCACCTGATGCGTCTGAAAAAGGACGGACGGATTGTGGAGCGGGACAGCTGGGAGGAACCTGTGAAGGTAGTGCGCAGGGACGGAACGCCGCTGACTACAGATGGAATCACGCTGGACATGACCTACCTAAGGGCGGGCGGGACTTCCTACATGGCCTGGTCTTACCGCAGGGGGATAGGAACGCCGAAGGACACCGGCTCCATGCTCTACATCGCCAGGGTGGAGGAAGATGCGCCCTGGAGGCTGGCCGGGGAGCCGGTGCTTCTCTCCCGTCCCCTCTACGGATGGGAGAACGTGAGCGGGACCATCAATAACGAAGGCCCCCACGGATTCGTCAAGTCAGGGAAAGTCTATATGACCTACTCCGGCGGCGCCGCCAACAGCTATACCTACGTGCTGGGCCTTTTGACGGCTGACGAGGACGCGGATCTGACGGCTGTGGAATCATGGAGAAAGAGCATCGTCCCCGTGCTGTCCTTTTATTCTGTCAAGGGCGAGTACGGCCCTGGTCACAATTCCTTCTTTGTGGATGAGGATGGGAAGCTGATGATTGCATACCATGCGGAGACGGAATTGTCATCGACTTTGCGCTGCGATGGCATCCGGCGCGTACACTTCGATGTCGATGGGGAGCCGGTCTTCGATCTGTCGGCGGAGCGGGACCTGAATCCGGCTCTGTGCGAGGTGAGCGCGAAGATAGAGGTGGAATGACGTCATAGCATCTATAATAGGTAGAAAGCGCCGGGTGGGCAGCCATACGGCGTTTTTCGGGTTCGAGAAGATTCCGGCAGGATAAAGTCCATGATATACCCTAGCCAATGTTGGATATTGCAGGAAAGGAAAGTGAAGTCAAATGAAAAAAGGGGCACAGGCGTGGCTTGATTGTACACCCCGAAAAATCGGGGAGGAGGTACGGTTCCTGAATCAGGTCGCAGTAGACGGTTTTGACATCAAGAATGCCGTGATACATAATGCTCTGGCAGAATTACAAAATGGGGTTAAAGGCATGGCCGGAATCACAATGGATATTTCTGCTGTAAAAAGCGTTGAAAGCGGCATAGAAATAACACGGGACACTGATATTGATGCAGAAGGATACTGTATTTGGGAAGCGGGAGGAATTCTGAATCTGAAAGCCTCCGATGCGAAGGGGGTGTTGTACGGCGTCTTTTGCATTCTGCGCCAGATAGCCATGGAAAAGGCTCTGCAGGGAATCCATATATCCTGTAGGCCAGACAATCCTCTGCGAATGTATAATCATTGGGACAATATGGACGGAAGCATCGAAAGGGGATATTCCGGCGCTTCTTTTTTCTTTCAGGACAATGAGGTGCTGGTAGACGACCGGACGAAGGATTACTGCCGTCTGGTTTCCAGTGTGGGAATCAACGGTGTCGTCATAAATAATGTAAATGTAGGGGGAGCTGCCACTTGGCTGATTACGGAAAAGTATTTGGAGCAGGTGAAAAAGATGGCTGATCTGTTTGCCGGATATGGCATTAAACTGTTCCTGAGCCTGAACTTTGCTTCCTCTATAGAGGTAGGCGGCTTAGATAATGCAGACCCATTTGACGATAGAGTAATACATTGGTGGAAAGATAAAATAGCAGAGATTTATGAAAAGATTCCTGATTTAGGCGGCTTTCTGGTGAAAGCGGATTCTGAGGGGAGACCGGGACCGTTTACCTATGGCAGGACCCAGGCGGACGGCGCGAATATGCTGGCGGATATCATCGAACCTTATGGAGGCATTATCATCTGGCGCTGCTTTGTATATAACTGCAGACAGGATTGGAGGGACTATAAAACAGACAGAGCTCGTGCGGCTTATGATAATTTTATTGGAATGGACGGAGATTATCACGACAACGTTATACTGCAAATTAAAAACGGCCCTATGGATTTTCAGATACGGGAACCGGTTTCTCCTCTTTTAGGCGGTTTGAAGAAGACAAATCAGATGATGGAAGTGCAAGTAGCCCAGGAATACACAGGACATCAGATTGATGTGTGTTATCTGATTCCCATGTTTAAAGAAATTCTGGAGTTCAGGACCTATTGCTTTGAGGAAAATGACAGGGTTGCCGATATTATCAGCGGAAAGGCGATGGGAAATCGCAGTACCGGGATTGCCGCAGTCTGCAACACCGGGGACGATTCTAACTGGACTGGGAGTGAATTGGCAGCAGCCAATTTTTATGGTTTTGGCAGACTGGCGTATCAGACCTCGCTGACCTCGGAAGAAATTGCAGAAGAATGGATTAGGCTTACATTATCTAATGAGGACGAGGTGGTGGACGCTGTCAAAAAAATCCTGCTCGGATCGAGAAAGACTTACGAAAAGTACACTTGTCCGCTGGGAATAGGCTGGATGGTCAATCCTATGGGCCATTACGGTCCCAGTGTGGATGGCTATGAGTATTCCCGCTGGGGGACTTATCACAGGGCAGACTGCAAAGGCCTGGGGATAGACCGGACGAAGAGTGGGACGGGGTATGCGCAGCAATATTATGAGCCCAATGCCTCTATGTATGAGAATAAGGATACCTGTCCGGAGGAATTGTTGCTTTTCTTTCACCACCTGCCGTACACATATCGGCTTAAGACAGGAAAAAGTATCATACAGCATATTTATGACACTCATTTTGAAGGCGTGGAGGAGGTAGAGGAAATGCTCAGCCTCTGGAATTCTCTTGCCGGAAGAATTGATAGGGAAGTGTTCCGAACTGTAGCAGAGCGGCTGGGGATGCAGTTGGATAACGCAAAGGAGTGGAGGGATCAGGTAAACACCTATTTCTACAGAAAATCCGGGATTCCGGATGAAAAGGGACGGAAAATCTATTGAAAAGAGGGGATGACATTGGATAATAATATGGGTTTGCCGGTGAAAGGAGTAACAGCACCAAAGAATCCTGAAATTCGGGGAAAAGGTTTTTATCTCATGCTGGATAAACAGATTGCTGGTTTTGTGCAGCCGGACGGAAAGGGGATACAATTCCTTTATCTGGATGGCCGGATAGAAAGTCATGCCAGAATCGTGGGAAACATCACGGATGAAAGAATACTTGGCCTTCTGAAGACTGCGAAGGGATTCCGCGAGTTGGTGGACAGCATTGGCGTAGTAGTGGAGATAACGGAGGGAGACAGCGAAGCTATAGATTTCGTGCTGCAGATGTATGGAAAGGGGGAGGCATATTCCGGTACAAAGATAAGGCAGTCCATCCCTACAGACGGAATGGAGAGAATCATCCGTCTGGCGGATTATGAATGGTCTGAAGCAGACGAGACGCCGGGACAGATACGTTTTGAGTTTCCACATGCCGGAGAACAGGCGATTGTATCCGTGAAGCTTTATCTGCGCGACGGTTTTGACGTGCCGGAAGACAGGGAAGACGAAAATGTGAACCTGGAATCTGCGGACTATGGAAAACTGCTTGCAAGATCACTCCTGCATATGGGAAATCCTGCCAGGCTCCAGAAAGCCATAGACAGAGCTAGACGGGGAGAAACAGTGACGATTGCTTTTATCGGTGGCTCCATCACGCAGGGGGCCGGGGCGATTCCTATCCATACGGAATGCTACGCTTATAAGACATTTCAAGGTTTCTGCAGGCTTGCGGGGAAAGGGACAGAGGAAAACGTACATTATATAAAGGCTGGCGTTGGGGGAACGCCCTCAGAGCTTGGCATGCTTCGCTATGAGAGGGATGTGCTCCGGGGAGGCAGTGTGGAGCCAGATATCGTAGTGGTAGAATTTGCGGTCAATGACGAAGGCGATGAGACCAAAGGGGAATGCTATGATTCTCTGGTGAGGAAAATCCTATCTGCAGGGAACTCGCCTGCCGTCATCTTACTGTTTGCAGTGTTCTCAGACGATTGGAATCTTCAGGAGCGCTTGGAACCTGTGGGGATGGCTTATGATTTACCCATGGTAAGCATAAAAGATGCCGTAACGGAACAATTTTATGCAAGGCCGGATGCAGGGAGAGTATTCAGTAAGAGACAGTTTTTCTATGATTGTTTTCATCCCACCAGCCTGGGGCACAGCGTGATGGCGGACTGCATCCTCAATCTGTTTCGGGCAGCGGATACCATGCAGAGGATGGCAGATATGCTTCGGTTGGACGAAATAGAGCCTCCTTTGGGGGGAGAATTTGAAACCGTCAGAATGATTGACAGAGAATCGGCGGAAAAGGATATCCATATAGACTGCGGCAGCTTTTTCCATAGGGACGAGGAACTTCAGGCAGTGGAGATGGATTGTAATCTGTCTCCTGTGAAAGAGTTCCCGTACAACTGGATGCATAGGGCAGATGCGGGAAACGAAACGCCTTTTTCCATGGAAATCACCTGTAGCGCGCTGCTGCTTATTTATAAAGACTCCGGAAGCGGTGCGGTGGGTCGGGCAGAGGTGCTGGTGGATGGGGAAAAGGTATTCACGGCAGATCCCCATGTGAATGGATGGATTCATTGCAATGCCGCTATCTGTTTTCGGGGGTGGAAAAATAAGAGATATCATGTGGAAGTACGCATGGCTCCCGGAGATGAAGAGAAGGAATTCACAATCCTGGGATTTGGATATGTAGGATGATTACAGTGCAGTGGTAAAGTCTGAGCGGTATTCGCTGGGGGTACATTGTTTGGCCGACTTGAACAATCGATTGAAAGTGGAAATGCTGGGAAAGCCGGCTGCCGCTTTTAGTCTGCGGAAATTTAAGTAGTCATTGAAAGTCATATTGGTATATTGCTTGAACAGGGTGAGGGAAGCTCATCAGAGGCGGAAAGCACCGGAGCATCCGAAGCTGGAGACGATGAGACTGAAAGCGGAGAGGCAGATACCAGCGAGGTTTGAGGACGGCGCAATCGGTGTCATAGCCGCTACAGGCGATGCCATTATGAATTCTGGCCAAAATATCGATTATACGATTACCTGTAATGGATTGAATTTGTTTGATGATGATCTTACAACAGAATCGGCAGCGCATAATTATGCGGCAGTGGATCCGGAGCTGATTGTGATTCCCAGCAAAGTCGCGCTGAATGACGCCAGAATTCCCAAAGCGGTACAGGTGGGAGGAATCGTTTCGGAAAGCGGTATGGGAATCATCCATCTTCCGCTTTTATCCTGCATGACAGAAGCGCTCGCTCGTTATACATTTTGACTGGCGAATGTATGGATTATGAGTACAAATGACAAAATGTTTCAACAGGGATGTAATAATATATTACGTCCCTCATCATGCAATTTATGCTGCACACTTTTGTATATTCTACCTATGAGGATATATCAATTGAACCGTAGAATATGTCATGGCAGGAGAACATGACAGGGGCTATACTGATACTATCTTTGATAAAGAGGAGGAGGGAAACAATGGCTTATCTATTGAATTATACAAGAAAACCGATTAGTAAACAGCTTTATGACCCAAAACTTGCTTACAGCATGCACCTGGCGGTCAGCGAGGACGGCAGAGAATATTGCGCATTGAATCATAACAGCGGTATTTTATATGC
>CAMQOJ010000259.1 GCA_947003375.1 uncultured Lachnospiraceae bacterium | reverse complement strand
GAGATCCTCATCTGTCTCGTGGGCTCGGAGATGTGTATAAGAGACAGCGATGTATTCTTTCTGATCCACAATCAATATGGAACGCTTATAGGAGAGCAGATAGGACAAGGCTGTCCGCGCCAGCCACAGGCAGTAGATCAGGCGGACATAAGACAGGGAAAAGCTGTTGCCCTTCAGGAAATTGTGCACGAAGGGTATGACACAGACCCCTGCCGCTGTGATGACGCCGGCAAAGAGGCAAAACGCCCTGCGGTACAGGTTCATCAAGGAGATGATTCTGGACTCATCCCGGACTGCCAGCGCCTCATAAAGGTGATACACGATTGCCGACGATATCCCAAGCTCAGAGACGGACAGAATAGCTATTATATTGGCGATGACGCTGTTCATGCCAATCAGGGATTCCCCCATGACCAGGTTCATCACGCGCTGGCTGAAAAACCCGATGATAATCAATACGAATTGGGAAACCAGGCTAAATAAGCTGTTCCGTAATATATTCTTCAAACGCATTCTGTAGATTGCTTCCTTTTCATTTATGAAATGTATTTATTAATGCGCGGATTTCCATAGCTTTTCAGCGAAAACTATGCTAGAATAATCGGCATGGGAACATTTTCACGCATTGCTGCCGTAGATTGGAACGATTTGTCATGAAAAGAAAAAAAGCCGTTCTTTTTGCCATCCTGATATCATTTGTCCTGTTGACCGCGGGAACGTTCTTGCTGTGCACAGGTATGCGTTTTTCCAGCTATTCCTCCGCTGTGTATACGGAATCGGCCAGAGAGCTGGAAAACCCCTATATCGGCTGGTACCAGATGTTCGAGTACATCCTCTCGGATACCGATTCCTTTGACCCGGTGCCGGTCGAGGCACAGGAGCAGGGCCCCGGACTGGCCATGCTGGAAATCAACCTGCAGAACTACAGGGAATGCCCTGTCAGCAGCAAAGGGCTGGCGCAGCTGGAAGAAATCCTGGACACCTGGCAGTCTACCGGACGGCAGCTGATAGTCCGCTTCCTCTACGATTGGGACGGCAATGGCCTGGAAAAAGAGCCCGGGGACATCTCCCTGATTCTCACGCACATGACACAGACAGCGGAAATCATAAACCGGCATACCGACTGCGTCTATATCCTGCAGGGCGTCTTTGTAGGCTCCTGGGGCGAGATGCACAGCTCCGGCTACCTGGACGAAGAAAGCCTGCTGGCCCTGATCAACCGGCTGGATGCCGTCATAGATTCGTCCATCTTCCTGGCGGTCCGCACACCGGAGTATTGGCGGGTAATCGCCAGATCCCATGCCCCCCTGTCCGCCTCCCAGGCCTTCGGCGGCTCCCTGTCCACCCGGCTGGGCCTCTTTAACGACGGCATGCTGGGATCGGACACGGACCTTGGCACCTACGGCTCCCTGGATGCCCTGGACTCCGCACAGTATTACGGAAAGCTTACACGCCGGGCAGAAATCGAATTCCAGAACGCCCTGTGCGACTATGTGCCCAATGGCGGGGAGGTCGTCATCGACAATCCCTTCAACGATTTCCCCTCTGCCGCTGCGGATCTGGCCGCCATGCATGTATCTTATTTGAATCGCAGCTATGACCAGGCGGTGTTTTCCAAATGGAGCGAGAGCGTCTACACCGGCGACTCCCCTTTCGATGGCATGAGCGGCTATGATTACATCTCCAGGCATCTGGGATATCGGTACGTCCTGCGCTCCTCGTCTTTCCGCTCCACCGCTTCCTGCGGGAAGACGGCATGGCTGTCCCTTGTCCTGGAAAATGTGGGGTTTTCCAGCTGTTACCGCTCCTTTGACGTATCCCTGATCTTAAAAGACACCCTGCAGCCTGCCGAGTATGTGCTGCCGGTACAGACCGACACCCGTCTCTGGTCATCCGGCGAAGAGGTGCAGCTGGATATCCCGCTGGATATCCGCAGCTATGCTACAGGATCCTATGATGTTTTCCTGAAAATAAGCGATCCCGTCTCAGGCTGCGAAATCTTTCTGGCCAATGAATCGGACAGCGACAGGGCTGATTTCTTTGTAGGTTCCTTAGAAATCAAAAAATTCCCCGATCTGGAATCTCTTGCCGGCATTCTGATTGGCAAATAGGATATTTCGTCCATCGCTCCTTCGCCTCAGCGCGAGATAGATCCTGCTTCCCGCCTCGTATTTCCCTTTTGAGGAGAGCCCTGTGGGCAGCAGGGTCGCCTCCCCGCTCTTCCACTGCCGAGGATCCGTGTCCAGGCGCCTGCTCACGGCTTTTCCGTCCCCCGCCTCTATCTCCAGAAAGCAGTCGGCCTCCTGGCAGAGGTTCCCGAATCCGCAGTTTTCGATTTTGATATACAGTTCCTTCCCCTTCCCCTCTTCCACATCCCGTACCACGAACCGATATCCCAGATGCCGCCCGATATAGTCATAGCCGCTAATTCCCGCCCAGCAGCCGGATTCCTCCACCGTCTCCCTCTTCCAGTGCTCCAGCTGATCCGGATGGTATACGCTGTTCAGATAGCCTACATGCATCTCCCCCATCTCCTTCGCCGCCTCCATGCAGCCTACCGGGACCGCATCCGCAATGGCTTCCCCGCCGTTCGGCGTGAATGCCAGATGCTCCTTCTGCCAGGCAAGCTCCTCCTGCCTGCCCCCGGCGCTGTAGGTGCCCAAATCGGTAGGGGAGCCGAACATGCCGTCATTGAACAGTCCCAGGCGTCTCACCACGCCCTCCCCCACTCTGTCGCTGCCCGCGATTCTGCGCCACTGATCCGGCGTGCGCACCGCCAGAAAACATGCCCCCTCTGTGGCCTGGTACAGCGTATCGATCAGTTCGCACAGAGATCTGTCGTCCAGGAATTTTGAGCCGTGCATCTCTCCCCAGTTTCCCACAAACACCCCCTGCACCACAAGGATATCTTCCCTGTATGTCCTGACGATTCCGCCCAGCTGTTCCATATGCCGCTTCACCATGGACAGCGTCAGGGGCTCCTTCATCATACATTTTCCCTCTGTGTCATAGACAAAGCGCAGGATCACCTGCTTCCGGTTCCGGCGAAAGTAATCCAATATGCGCGTGACGCGCAGAAGCGCTTCCTCTGTAATCGCCCTGGTCCGGAAAGCGCCTATGTCGATCAATGCCAGCGCCAATTGCTCCTCCCTGCGGGCATCGTCCATCCACGCCTCCTCTTCTATAGAGACAGGGGAATCCCCCGCTGGAGGCTGGGCGGGAAAGGTATAGATATGGTACCAGCCACAGCCAGGATTGCGCAGCGGGGCAGCGCTCTCCCTGTATTCCGATTTCTGAAAGCCCACCGAATGCCTAAATCTTATCCGCACTTTTCAATCCCACCCCCACGTCCATTTTCAACAGCTTCACCTGAATCAGTATGATGAGCACACTATAGATGACCCGCAGCATATACCAGAAGGGCTTCAGCCCGGAATGCATGCTCTTCCCCTCTGTCCGCGGATGCATCACCGCCGGAATCTCCACCACCTTGAACTGAATCAGCATCATCTGAATCAGCATATTGGCATCCGGGTACTTGTCGTCAAAATGATTGTACTTTGAGTAATACAGGAAAGCCTTCCGGCTCAGGCCCTGCAGCCCGGTGGTGGGATCCGATATCCTCTCCCCGGTTATCACGCGAATCATGCCCCGGAACATGGCATACACCATCCTTTTGGGCAGGGATACCGGGAAATCAGCGCTGTCCTTTCGGAATCTCGCCCCCAGTACGATATCCGGGTAGCGCCCCCCCCTGGTCCGTTTCCCTCAGTTTCTGGTAGATGACGGGGATATTGCAGACGTCATGCTGTCCGTCTCCGTCCATCTGTATGAGGTATTTATACCCGCGGCGGACCGCGTACTTATATCCTGTCTGCAGCGCGCAGCCATATCCCATATTGTAGAGCTGGGAAATCATGGGATACTGCATCTGTTTCACAATCCAGTTGGTGGTATCCGTGGAGGCATCGTTGATCACAAGGATGTCCGCCACATCGCTGAAATTCATTTCCTCCAGCTGCTCCAGGTGCTCCAGCACCCTCTGGATGTTCTTCCCCTCATTGTAGGCCGGTATGATGATCAGCAGTTCTTTTGTCTTCATCTCTGTCTCCTCTCCTGGCTTTCCTATGTCAAAAGCGCCAGGAGTTGCTGCAGCTCCTGGTCCTGTCCTTCATTTTTCCGCTCTGCCGCCCTGCCCAGGGCCATCCTCCTGTCCCCGTCCGCCAGCAGCGCCGCGATACTGTCCGCAACGGCCTCCGGCGTCAGCTGACACAGGATTCCGTCCTCTCCGTCCACAATCTGCTCTCTGTTGCCGTTACAGTCGGAGGCGATGACGGCACACCCCAGAATCTGGGCCTCCTGGATGGCAATACTCTTCCCCTCGAATCTGGTGGCATGTATGTAGAGATCTGTCTGCGCATAATAGGGATAGGGATCCTCCACCGCGCCCAGCAGCACGAAATCATCCTTCAATCCCAGCGCCGCGATTTTCCGCTCCAGCGTCTTCCTCTGGTCTCCCTCTCCCAGCACGTACCATCTGGCCCTCTGGCCCGCGTCCTTCAGCCGCTTCATGGCGTCAATGGCGACATCATAGGCCTTCTGATATGTCAGCCTCCCCACTGTCAGCAGGCGCATACCCTCATAGCCGTCATCAAAACCTCCCCGGCCCTGGCCCTTTCGCCGGATGCCTTCCCTGTCCAGCAGGTTGTGGAACACCCCTGTCCTGGAGGCATATTCTGGATAGACCGCCAGGAAATGGCTCCTGGCCTCCTCGGAGACCGCGAAAATCCGGTCGAACCTGTCCCAGCAGCCCCGGTCCATCTCCCTGGTGTACCCGGCGCTTTCATAGTCGATGTGGATGAAGCCGCATTTTTTTGCAGCCTTCACATGATCGGCCACATAATAGGCGGAAGCCCCCTCCAGCCAGGCCACCGCCAGGTCGAATCTCTCCTCAAAGCGCAGCGCGCCCTCTGACACCATGCGCCACAGCAGCTTATCCATCTGCGGCTTCCCCCGCTTTTTCATGGATCTATAGTTGGCTCCTACCTGGCACAGCTTCCCGCACAGGCCGCCGTTTCGGAAAAAGGCCCGGCACACCGTTTTCCCCATCCTCCACTTCCCCCTTCGTGACAGCACGGAATGGGCATCGAAAGCCGGATTCAGGAGCCTTACATAGGCCGGCAGTTTCCCCACCATCTCCCCCTGTCCCATGATGACATAGAGCGAGATTTCATATCCGCAGCCCTCCAGCCTCCTCAGAAGCTCCAGCAGGGCCGTCTCCGCGCCGGCCCTGCCCAGGGTGTTAACCGTGAACAGTATCTTCTTCATAAGCGTCCTCTTGAACCTTCTCCAGCTCCTCCAGCATCGCCATGATTCGCTCGCTCTCCTGGTTGAGCAGCGCTACCTGCATGGCCAGTTCCCTGTTCTTCACGTTCAGCTGAGAAATCACCAGGCTGTTCTGCAGCTCTGTGAACACCACCAGAATCCCCACGCAGAAAAGCGCCAGTCCGGTCCCCGGCGCAAGCAGCCTGGTCCAGCTCGAGAAAAAGGGGATGGCCCCCATTAAGACCATGAGCACTCCCGCGATTCCCCATATCACCGCATAGTTCACGGCCAGCCTCTTGACGGAGTTCAGCCAGACGCTGATGGCGATAAGCAAGACTCCTACTACAAAGATTCCGACTCTAATAATATTGACTTCCACTGCTCCTCTCTCCTTCCCATGTGCTTTCCCGTCAGTCCACGGGCTGTTCTGTCCTGTCATATACCTTGGCAGGGGGCATGGTCCCCATCCCGGGCTTCAGCAGGGATCCCTTGCAGAACACATGCGCATCCAGGCGCCTCTCTATATGGCGCAGGCGGAAATAGGCCACTGTCCATCCCGCAAAGGCTCCCAGCACGAGGCCGCTGCCATACCACAGCTCCGGCAGATGCGTGGCGATTACGCTGCCCAGAAAGGTCAGCAGGCAGAACGTCAGCGATGTGGCCAAAACGCCCCATATATCGTCGAAATAGTATAGAAAGATAATCTCCGCATACATGATAAATACGATAAAATACCCCACTATCAGGCAGGGATAGATTCTCATTGTCAGATTCGAAATGCCGAACATCGGGAGGAACACCATAGCAAGAAGATACACTACCACCGTGATAATAAACTGTATACGCGCCAGGTTCATCAGCTCAGCCGACAGCTGCCGGAACATTTCCTTTTTGGCGTTGTCGATGTCGGCTCCCCTTCCGCCGATTACGGCTTCCGAGTAGGCCTTATATCTCTCATGAAAGTGCATCTCCACCCGGGTGATGAAAATCACCGTGGCGGAAATATTGGTGAACATGGCGAGGCAGGTGGCCATGTCATAAGGC
>CAMQOJ010000258.1 GCA_947003375.1 uncultured Lachnospiraceae bacterium | reverse complement strand
GAAGAACACTGCCGTCCGCACCCCGGGCCCGTCAAATACGGAGAAGCGCTGAATATTGAAAATCACTGCCGTCTTCTTCTCATCCAAGGGAAACACCTCTTCCAAGCACATGCTTCACTGCCCTCTCAAAATCCTCTTTCAGCAAATCCGCTCCCTCCAGCCCGATGTGCAGGCGCACCAGGCCCTTCTTCATGGTCTCATTGTCCCGCTCCAGGTCGGCCCCCACCGGGGAGGCAAGACTCTCATAGCCGCCCCAGCTGGGCCCTCTGTAGAAGAACTCCAGCGCCTCCACGATTCTGTGGATCTGCTCCCCGGGCAGGTCGAAGACCACGCTCATCAGCCCGCTGGCCCCCGTCATCTGCCGCTTCGCCAGCTCGTACTGGGGATGGGTGTTCCAGTAGGGGTAGATAACCTCTTTGACGATGTCCAGCTCCTGGAAATACGCCGCCATCTCCAGGGCGTTCTTCATGTGCTGCCGCATCCTGACAGGCAGCGTCCGGATGCCGCGCAGCATCAGCCAGGAGTCGAAGGGGCTCATCACGGCCCCGAACAGCTCCCTCTCATTCTGGGCCATCTGCTCCACATCCTCCCTTCGGCCTGCCACCACGCCGCCGATGATGTCGCTGTGGCCTCCCAGGTATTTGGAGGCGGAGTGCACCACCATGTCGATGCCCATGGTCAGGGGCTTCTGGAAGATCGGCGTGGCGTAGGTATTGTCGATGACCGTTGCCGCATGGTGTTTTTTCGCGATCTCCGCGATTCTTTCCAGGTCCTGCACCAGGAAAAGGTATGTGGAGGGGCTCTCCAGGTAGATCAGATCCGTCTGTTCGCAGACCGCCGCTTCCAGCTCCTCCGGATCCGTGCCGCTGACGAAGGTGACCTTTATCCCGAACCGTTTCATGTACTCCGACAGGAAACGGCGGGCCGGGCCATAGATGCTCGCCGTAGCAACTACGTGGCTGTCTTCTTTTATGTAATGCATCATGGCCGCGCTGATGGCTCCCATGCCGGAGGAGAAGCACTTCGCCGCCTCCCCCTGCTCCAGGGCGGCCACCTTCTGCTCCACCACCTCCGTGGTAGGGTTGGACACCCTGGTGTACGCGTACCTGCCCTCCAGCCCGCCTTCGTTCCCCTCGCAGTCAACGAACAGCGAGGTCTGGAAAATGGGCGTGTTCACCGCCCCGTGGAACCTGGCCGGGTCCTCCCCATAGTGGGTACAAATCTCTTCCGCTCTCATTTTGGCACCTCTCTTTTGTCCTGTTATTCCTTCACCGCTCCCGCGATGTTTTCCACGAAAATCTCCTTCATGAAGCTGAAAAGAAGGATGGCGGGAGCCATGGCGATCAGCGTCCCCGCAGCCACGTTCCCCCAGTTGATGTCATATTTTCCGATCATGGAATATATGGCCACCGTCAGCGTCTTCCTGGCGTTGGCGTTGATGTACAGCACGGAGGTGTACACATCGTTCCAGCAGGCCAGGAAGACGAAGATGAACACGGAGAACAGCCCCGCCTTTGCCAGAGGCATCACGATCAGGAAAAATGTCTTCACCCTGCCGCAGCCGTCCAGCAGCGCCGACTCCTCCAGCGCCTTCGGAATCCCCTTCATGAATCCGATCAGCAGTATGGTGCCGAAGGGAATCTGGCCTCCCGCCAGGATCAAAATCACCGTGGACAGCCTGTCCACCATCCCCAGCCTCGTCATCAGGATATATAGGGGCGCGAACCCCACCGCGCTGGGAAGCATCTGGGTCATCATGAAGATCATGAAGACCGCAGGCTTGGACTTGAACTCCATCCTGGAAAGGATGTAGGAGGACATTCCCGCAATCAATACCACCAGGCACGCTCCCGCCAGGGCCACCGTCAGGCTGTTGCAGATATACCTTCCAAAATCCCCCATCTGTATCACTTCCCTGTAGTTGCTAAGCGTCGCCTCCCTGGGGAGATAACGCACGGGAAATTCATACAGCTCCCTGCTCCCCTTCAGGGAAGTCAGCAGGAGCCACAGAAACGGGAACACCGTAAATACGAAGAACAGCGCCAACAGGACATACCTGCCTGCCAGCGGAAAGATATTTCTCCTCTTCCCCATCATTCGTCACCGCCTTTCAGAGTATTGGTGCACGCCAGATAGATGCCCGTAAAGACCAGGGTCACCAGCCACAGTACCACGCCTGCCGCCGATACCATGCCGTAGTCGTTCCCCTTGATCACCTCCGTCATGATATAGCTGGAGGCGATATGGCTGCTGCCCGCGGGCCCGCCCTGTGTCATGCCGAAGATCAGGTCAGGCGCGTTCATGGTCTGCACCGCCCGCATCAGCACCATCAGCAGCAATATGACCCGGATGGAGGGAAGGGTAATATAGAAGAACTTCGTAAGGGGCCCGGCCCCGTCTATGGCCGCCGCCTCATACATCTCCTGGGGGATGGTCTTTAAGGCCGCCATGGTAATGATGGCAAAAAAGGCCATTCCTGTCCATACCTTGGCCACCATGACGCTGCCCAGGGCATAGTCCGGATTGGACAGGAACCCTACCTGCTGCTCCACGATTCCCAGGCGTATCAGGATATCGTTGATGACGCCGTTGCTCCCGTTGAACATCCACTTCCACATGATGCCCACCATGAAGCCCGACAGCGCCCAGGGCATGAACACCACGCATTCGTAGAACTTCTTGCCCCGGAAGGGCTTTTGCAGCAGCAGGGCGATGCCGAAGCCCAGGACGAACTCCAGGGCCACGCAGCCCACCACCCACACCAGCGTGTTCTTCCAGGTTCCCAGATATGTAATGTTGGAGAACAGCCTGCGGAAGTTCTCCAGGCCGTTGAACTCCCTGCTGAAGATATTGTAGGCCTTCACGTCCTGGAAGGCCATCACCACGCCGTCTACAGCAGGGTAATACAGCATCACCAGAATCATGAACAGCCCCGGCAGAAGGAACAGAGCGATGAACCATCTGTCCCGGGCCTTCTTTGACAATTTGATTTTCTTGTTATGCATCTGTCCGATCCTTTCTCCTGACGTCAAAAGGCTGCCCGAAGCCGTAACCGGCCCGGACAGCCTCCTCGTCGGATTGCCTGTGCCTGTCTTACTGGGCGAACCTCTCCTTCACCCATTCGCTGTCCTGCGACCAGCTATAGAAGGATGCAAGGGTCTCGGCGCATTCCTCGGGCGTGGTCTGCCCCAGGAGCATGGCCTGCACCGCCGGATCCGCCGCCGGTCTGAACTGGTTGAGCTGCTCCAGCTCTTCCTCGGTGGCGAATCTGTTCTCGCCGCCGTCCACATACCCCACATAGGAATCCGGGTCTGCCGCCATATCGATATAGCACCCGTAATATCCCTCGCTGAAGAAGGGATCCTCCTGGGCCGTGGTATGGATGGGAATGTTCCCGTTCTTCTTACAGAAGGTGGTGTTCCCCTCCACGCTGGAGAGGGCCTTGATCACTTCCCAGGCAGCCTCCTTGTTCTGGGAGCTGGAAGCGATGCCCCAGCCCGCGAATCCCGCGGGGAAGAGCGCCCGGCCGCTGGGGCCTACCGGAAGAGGCGCAACATCCCAGGTGCCCTCCTCCATATACTCCTCGCAGGTGGCGATGACCTCCGGATCCTGGATCAGCATGGCCGTGGTGCCGGAATAGAAGGCCTCCACCATCTCCGCATAGCCCCAGGCGATGGAATCCGGATGGGAGCCGTCCTCGTAGAGCTTCTTATAGAAATTCATGGCCTCCGCCGCCTCGGGCTGGAGGTATACGCTCCTGCTGTCCCTGGAGATGAAGGGAACCGCGATATCCACCTTCCCCGGATCCACAAAGGAAAGGATCGTCATCTGCAGGAAGCCGGTGGTGCCTGCACCACCCCGGAAGGAATAGCCGTAGCGGTTCTGGGAAGGATCCGTCAGCTCCACTGCCGTATTGTAGAGCTCCTCCCAGGTCCCGGGAACGGAGAGGTTCTTCTCCTCGAACCAGTCCTTCCGATAGAACAGGGCCCTCTCGTACACGCCGTAGGGGATGGAGTACACATTTCCGTCATAGGAGGTGAGCTGGGCCTTCAGGAATTCGCTTACGCTGCCCCAATCCTCCCAACCCTCCACATAGGAATTCAAAGGCTCGATGAATCCGTTGGAGATATGGGTCACCGGCACGGAGTCCACTTCCACGATATCGATGCCCTGCCCGCTCTGGAGCATGGTGGAGATCTTCTGCTGTGCCTGATCCGCCGGAGGCGAGATGATCTCCAGTTCTATATTAAGGTCCGCCACCAGCTCCTGGATCAGGGCGTCCCTGGAGGGATTCCCCAGATAAGTTACCATGGTGAGCTTTGTTTTTTCCGTGGAAGCGTCCCCGTCTTCATCCGCTCCCCCGTCTGCCCTGCTTTCATCCGCTGCCGTATCCGACGTGCCATCCTGGGTGCTGCCCGGTGTATCCGCGGCATCCTCTCCGCCGCACCCTGCCAGCAGAGCGGAAGCCGTCATCATCGCCGCCAGAAGCACGGCGGCCATCCTGCCTCTTTTTCTTCTTACCATTTCATAGTCCTCCTTTTTGTTCCGGTATCCTTACCGTCTGCCTCCAAGCTTGGTTACGAGGCCCATTATAGCAAAGCGGCCCGCGGCGTGGAAATATATATTTTTCACCTTCCGTGTGGAAAAATGTCAGATGCCCCGCCAAAGCAGTGATAAAATTCCTCTTTATGCACATTATGTCCTATAGTATAATGTTGACACCCGCAAAGCTCTCCGGATATAGATGGAAATACAGACAAGAAAAGGAAATACGACCATGAAGGTGAAGGCTCTCCGCTCCCCCTGGAAACACTATCTGTACCACACCAGGCTCATGCACAAATTCCTCATCCTCCTGATGCTGCAGCTGGTGGTGGAAATGGCAGTGTCCCATTTCTTTTTCCAGAATAACGCCAGGAACCTGTTGACCAAAGAGATTCAGGCCACATCCAAGCAGTTCATGGAACAGTATACGGACAATGTAGACTACAGGCTGACGAAATTCAGGACTATCCTGAACAATCTCAGCAGCGACAGGCAGATTCGGCTGGTCTTCTCGGATCCGCAGGCCACGCAGGCGGACATGGAAACGGCAGACGCGCAGATCCGCCAGATCCTCAACAACCAGTTCCCCTACGGCCTCTATGACCTTACCTTTTACGCGCTGAAATATCCTTCCGCCAACAGTAGCACCTTCATAAAGCCTCTGGGGCAGGAGCGGGAGGAATGGATGGAGCATCTGGAGAGCGGCGACTTCGACCGCTTCTTCCTGCACACGAAAAGCCCCTATTCCGTAGAGCTCCTCTCCGTCCTGAAGCCTGTCTATACCCTGGACGGAGAGGAGATCGCCGGCGTCATCAGGCTGAGCCTCTTTCCGGAGAAGGTCTTCAAGCCGGTCAAAAGCGTGGACGGGAAGGCCTTCCAACAGGTCTTCATGATCGATAACAGGGGGAATTACATCTACGGGGAGAAGTTCCCGGAAATGGAGGAATATTTCCGCTTTTTCCGCGAGAACTACGACATCATCTACAATGGCTATCCGGTGGCGGACTATGAGGGGGAGGAGGGGATCTATCTGACCAGCTCCAACTCCGCCGCAGGCTTCCGCAGCGTGTGCTACCTGGCAGCATCCAGCTCTGTGGAAAGCATCGAGAAGCTGAAGCAGACGTTGACCATGGGGAACCTGGCGCTGATGTTCATCACCCTCGTCATCGGATTCCTCCTCTCCGACAGCATAGGCAGGCGGTTCTCCATCGTCCTGGGCAAGATCAGAGAGGTCAGCCGGGGGAACCTGAGAATCTCCGCCTCTGACCTGGGAAGCGATGAAATCGGCATCTTCGATACTTCCTTCACCGATATGGTGAATCAGGTGAACCAGTTGATAGAACGCAATTACGTGACGGAAATCAGGAAAAAGGACGCGGAGTTCATGGCCCTCCAGGCCCAGATCAACCCCCATTTCCTCTTCAACTCCCTGGAGATCATCAATTCCCTGATCGAGGTGGAGAAATACCAGACGGCCTGCGAGGTGAACGCCAGGCTCTCCGACCTGCTGCGCTACAGCATCAACCACAATTCTTCCGGCATCGTGACCCTGGCGGAGGAAATCGACTATATGAACAATTATGTCTATATCCAGCACATCCGGTTCGGACAGAAGTTCTCTCTACAGACCGATATCGATGAGCGCTGCCTGGGCTGCCATATCGTCAAACTGGTGTTCCAGCCCTTTATCGAGAACAGCATCAAGCATGGCTTCCGGGGAATATCTTCCGGCGGGCTCATACGGTTCCAGGTACGGATGCAGGACGGGAACCTCCTGATCTCCATAGCTGTCTCTTATACACATCTCCGAGCCCACGAGACAGATGAGGATC
>CAMQOJ010000257.1 GCA_947003375.1 uncultured Lachnospiraceae bacterium | reverse complement strand
CATAATTCCAGACCCTATAATCCTGATTTGGCCGGTACGTTTTATCGTGCCGGATATATCGAGGCATGGGGACGTGGGATTCAAAAAATTTGTGAAGCATGTGAAGAACTGGGAGCGTCAATGCCTGAGTATATTTTGATAGGGGATGACCTGATGGTGAAACTTTCAGCTTTTGAAAGCGCTGCAACAACTGAACCTAAGATGCCAAAACGCCAAACTGGCGGATTGAATGGCGGATTGGCGGATAGAATTGTCATGGTAATGTTATCTGACAAAGCAGTTACGATTGCTGAAATATCGGATATATTAGATATTCCTAAAAGGACAGTTGAGCGTGAAATAAAAAACCTTCGTGAAAGTGGGAGAATAATACGTAAGGGTGGAAAACGATATGGTTATTGGGAGATTATGTAATTTGGAAGTAAAAGGAGTGGTCTGAAATCCCGGAGACAAGTCAACACATTTTAGCTGAGTATTTGTATGCACTGCCGGAGTAAAATAGAAGACCAGCGAGGGACTTGGGCTCCATTTCGTGTGTCGTGTTTGTTCAGAGTAAGAGGGATTGGAGGAGGAATACAGGATGGAAATGGCAAAAATCACAATAGACCCTACGCTGCTTACCTATGTGGCGCAGGCTCTCGGCAGGGTGCCGGAGAGCCTTTATGACTTACAGAAGATTAAGAACCTGTCCTGCGGCGGCAGGCCGGTGTACCAGAAGGTGGTAGATCCCCTCAAAGACGCCCTGCCTGAGCGGATAGAGCTTGCGGAGGGCGATTTCAGCGTGATCGGAAAGATGGCAAGGCTGAAGAAACTGGCAATCTCCGCGATGCCTGTGAAGGATTTTTCCTTTTTGTCCGCCTGTACCGCCCTGGAGAGCCTGGAGATTTCGGCCTGCGGCGTGGTGGACTGCGCTTTCCTGGGGAACCTGTATAGTTTGAGGAGCCTGAGCCTGCTTGGCTGCTCCGGGCTGGAGCATATGGAGGAGATCCTGAAGCTCTTCCGCCTGGAAATGCTTTCCCTGGAGGGCAGCCAGATCTCCAATGCGGACTGCTTCCTGAACTGCCGAATCAAAGAAGTCCGCCTGCCCGAACATATCCTGAAGGAAAAGCAGGCAGAGCGGGAGAAAGAGGCGGAGCTGAAAAAGCAGGCGGAGCGGGCAAGGAAGGCAGAGCCCTGCCCCGCTGTACCCTTTCAACCAGCGGAACGGGGGCAGAACCAGCATCCTTACGAGCTGCATGACTTCAACTCGCCCCTGTGGGAAAGCTACAGGGGCGCATACGGGAACATAGAAGACTATCTTGTCATCTTGATGGGTGAGAGGGACAAGGCGCCCGAAACCTTCAAGCTGCGCCGCCTGGAAAGCATCCCGAAGACGAACTATGAACTTGCCTTTGACAATCTCTGCGAGAACCTGTGGCACCAGATGAGCTTTTATCCGGCCACCTGGCTGGCGCTGCCCTATCTGGCCAGGCTCATGGAGGGCTGGGAAAGGGAGAAGGAGCTGGAATGGATGTTCCGGGGCATCCTGGCGGCAGGCAGCATCCTCGCCACGGACGTATTTGGGGACAGGCCGGGCGAGGAGGACATCTGTGAGAGCTACCGGAATGCCGGACTGCAGATCCGCGCCATGACCATTGATGTCCTGGCGGGGAACCTGGACGACATCCGGCAGAAGGGTGTCCAGTGGAGACGGGAATTCTCCATTGCCGTCACGGCGATTCTGGGGGAGCGGAAGCTGGCGTATATGCTTTATCTTTCTGGCTTTCAATCGTACTATATCGTCTGCCCTGCATGCGAAAACTGCGATGAAGAGATGGAAGTGGGCTATTTTGAGCTTTCGGAGCGGATGAAGAAGACAAGCACGTCTTCCGGCAAATGGGACGGCAAAAGCCTGGAGGACGTGAAGCTGTGGCTGCCCAACCTGCTCCATCTGCTGGAGGACGAAGAGGGGGAGGAGCTCCTTTCCTATTATGTCGGGACCTATGTATGCCCGGAAGGCGGGGAGCATATGCTGGTGTTTGCGGGGATGGAGGAGCATTATTTGGCAGAGCAGGATGCAGGCTGGGAGCTTACAGGGCAGAAAGCTGGCAGAGCAGAAAGCTGGCAGGGCAGAAAGCCTGCGGCGGTCGGAGCAGCCTTTTCAGCCGAATGGGGCGTGTGGAAAAAGGGAGAAGACGGACAGAGCGGGAATGGGCATGGAAGAGCGAAGGGAATCGGGCGACAGCGGGAAATCTCCCGGCCGGATGATGGGCAGGGCTGCGGCGGTATTGTTGGCCCTGGCGCTGCTGACCGGGTGCAGCAGGGAACGGATGGAGACCCGCAGGGAAATCGCGCGCATAAAGGAAGCGGCAGAGAGCGTGGCGGAGGACAGGGCTGCGGCGCATATCCTGGAAAAATATGGCATAGAAGCCCTTGCGGAGGGGTACTGGGTTCAGGCGTACGATGACTTTTTTGCCCCCAATGTGAATTCCAACGTGGTGGTCTTCCTGGAACATGGGGACAGGAAATTCTGCGTGGGCATTGATGTGGACGACGAGACTGTCTTGTGGGATAATTACCAGAGAGCGGAAATAGACGCGGCGCTCCAAGGGTATCTGCGGGAGCTGTATGGGCTCTCCCCAGCGTACAGGGCGGAGACCGTGTTCCGGCTGGAAGACGCCCCGAACTACAGTGTTGCCACGCCCTCGGATTGGCGGGAAAAGGGATATGACCACGCCAATATGGTGGACTTTCTTTTTCAGGGGCAGCCTGCGGAAGAGCTGCTTGCCCGGATGGCATATCTGGAATTCCATGATGCCTGGCTGTCCGCGGAGCCGTCCCTTGAGGGGATTGCCTTCGACCCGGCGGACTGGCCGCTGTGCGAGGGCGGCTACCTGGAATGGAACCTGCGCCTGTACGCTTCGCCGGAAGCGGCGTTCGTGGATCTGAGCACCGGGTATCCGGATGTGGGCGGATTCCCCTATTTCCGGGAGTGGGGACGGATCTGCTTCCGGGACAAGGGGACGGAGGGACAGGAAACGTCCCATGAATTTTTCGCGTTCCAGTCCCTGGAGACAGGAGGAATCACCGTCACTTCCAGGTCTCCCCGGAAAATAGAAGATATAATTGTAATTAAAGAAGGGGAGACCCAGTGGGAGACGAGCCAGGGGCAGACGTACCGGCTGGTTTCCGATGTGTTTGAAGTGACGGAAAACGCTGGCGACAGCTACTATGCAACGACGATTCATGTGTCTGCAGAGTTCGCTGCCCAATATGAGGGGGAGCTGTACATACTCAGCCGCCGCATGGAAGAGGGGCAAGCCATGGAAGGGGAGCGTTCCACAGAAGCGGGGCAATCTATGGAAGGATTGCAATCTATGGAAGGGGAGCGTCCCACAGAAGCGGGGCGATCCATGGAAGGATTGCAATCTATGGAAGGGGAGCGCCCCACAGATACGGGGCGAACCACAGAAGAACCGCATCCCACAAAGACAGGAGAAGTGAGGGTTGTAAAACAAATCCTCTCACAGGAAGAGCTGGACGCCCTGCCCGGGGATGCCCCCCGCAGGGACTATCAAATCTATTCCAACGGGACATGCGGCATGAGCGCGGGCTATCAGTACGCAGTGGCGGTAAGGCAGGGAAAACAGTAAGGCAGGGAAAACAGTGAGCATAAGGATGGGCTTTCAGCATCTGAAAGTGCATCCGAAGACGCAGAACGCCCCGGAGCCGCCATGGGGACGGCGCCCCCCAGGGCGCATATTCCCAGTCCCTTTCCACGAAAAAGCGCGGGCGATATAGATAGGAGACCAACTGTTATGAATAAGGATTCTATGGATAATGAAAAATGGTGGAAGCAACTAAAACCTCTTCGTCTCGCACCAAACTGGAAAGTGATGTGGAACAAATTGAGAGACATAGAACCAGATAATCTGAAAGAAGACGATGACGCATGGCTCTTTACCTTTGTAGAGGATATGGTCTACATGACAAACGAATACACGTATAAGAACAATAAGAAAAACGTCAAACATATTCTTGCAGTTGACCTGGGCTGGTATCCTGAAGGTGACAGGAATGGCGACTATCACCTTGTAGCGATTTTAGATAATGACTGGAACGAACCAATCCTTGAGATGAGGACTCGAAGCACACAGAAAGTCGTGGATACGATAGAGTTATGGTTATTTGAAACACTGAAAAATTGGGAAAACAGGATATATAAGTCTGAATCCATAACCTGAATTTGGACGCATCTATAAACGCAGCTTTTCATGGCAACAGCGAGGACGCTTTTCATGAAAAGGAGCATCCCAACAGGACATGGGGCGTGAGCGCGGGCTATCAGTATGCAGTGGCGGAAAAGCAAGGAGAATACGGAGAATACTGAGAAAAGGGATGGCCTTACAGCATCCTGAAGGAGCATCCGGAGCCCCAGAACACCCCGGAGCCGCCATGGCGGTGACGCCCCGCAGGGCGCAGCCTTTTGGCAGGACAGAGACAGCAACTCACCCAAACGCAGGCCGCCGTCCGGCAGGCCGATAGAGAAGCATGCCGGTTCATACGGTACTGCCGCAGCCTGGATAAAAAGACGGGCAGGGATTCATGACAGGGGGATTTTGCGAAGATGGATGAGCGGAAAGAGCGGAATGAAATGAGAAAGATAGCATTGGAACATGAGGCCTGGAGGCTGGCGGAGGAGCCCCGCATGGAGCCTCCTACCCGAGAACTGGTAGAGCGGTTCCGGGAATGCCCGGATACCCATATGGATTCCGATGTCTTTGCGGAGCTATGCGAACGCATCTGTGAGTCGAATACCATATACCCGGCATTCTATCTGGTCTTCCCCTATCTGGTGGAGATCGCGATGGGACAGCCGCCGGCGCAGGCGGGGGAACTGTGGGAGTGGATGGGGGCATGGATTTCGGAAAGCTATCAGCCCTATGCAGCGGGGATGCCCCGGGAGGTGATGGAAGTGTACCGGGAAAGCCTTTCTGTGGCGGAGACGGCTGTGCTGGATTATATCTGCCGGTGTGGTTTTTCTTCCCATGGGGGCAGCATCCATTATCTGTCAGGGGCGCCTTTCGCATTCGTGAAACCGGAATTCGGATATCTTTCAACCATGTCCGATAAGGAACTTTGGGAGGAAGCGTCCTGTCCCAATGGACATACGGAAACTTATACGATTCGAAAGAAAGGAATCGCAGACAGCAGCAACAGGCGCGTTTCCATGCAGGAGACGGCATGGGAAGAAGTGGGGAGGCTGATTGGCAAAATGCCTGCCCGCCATCCGAATCCATGGGCTGGACTACTGACTGTAGTCGAGGGGTTTGAAGACTGCCGGGAGAAGCAAATGGCGGAAGCTGCCTGCAGAAAGGGGATCAGCCGGGAGACGCCGTTTCCAGTGGCGGTATTTCTGTACCTGTATCTGCTGCAGAACATGGGCAGGGCAGGAGAGGATGCGGAGTTTTCGCAGCTCTGCCGCCGGATGTTCGACAGGATTTCCTGCCCGTCATGCGGTGCACAGTTTATCTTTATGGACGGGTGGCAGCATTCCTTTGAATCAGAATAAACATACTATGGAACGGAAGACACAGCCAATACACAAGAAACATTTCCGGAATCTGCCGGGAGAGAACATGGAAGGAGAGAAAATACGATGCTGGAATTTGCCCCCAATACCAATATGCTGGAATACCAGGACGGCGCCTATCTCTGCAACGGAACGAAGCGGGTAGAAGCGCCGCTGGATCTGGAGACCCTGGAGGAAGCTGTCAGGCAATGCCCGAAGCTCCAGGTGGTCTCCCTGTATGACGCCCCCTTTGGCGACCAGTGCTTCCCCCTTTTGGCGCAGATACCCAGGCTGAACATGCTGGCTCTGCTGCGGGGCAGGCAGATTACCGGACATGGACTGGAACTGCTAAAAGACCTTCCGCTGAAAGACCTGTTTTTGCAGCGGACTGCCCTGGACGATGAGGGGCTGGCGCAGGCCGCCCGGATTGGAAAGCTGGAGAATCTCTACATAGCCGCCTGCCGTCATGTCACTCCCCAGGGGCTGCTGGCCATTGCCTGGAGGGACAAGCTGCGGGTCAGCGATACCGACAGGCAGGATGAAGAGGGGCTGGCGGGGCTGTTCACAGAGACGGAGTGCAAGGCATACGAGGATGCCCGCGCCTACAAAACCATGAAAAACAGGATTCCGCTGGACAGTCCCGAACTGCAGGAGCCAGTCCGTGCGCTGCAGGAATTCTTTCACGACATGACCCGCTGGGAACGGATGGCAGAAGAAAAAGACCAGGACAATCGGACGGGTACGACCCGCCGGGAGCGGACGGCAGGAGAGGGCCAGGGCGTTCAGGCGGATATCGATGGGCTGTTTGCCAGGCGGGTGAGCTGGACGCCCCGTCCCG
>CAMQOJ010000256.1 GCA_947003375.1 uncultured Lachnospiraceae bacterium | reverse complement strand
GGCATATATATAGATTTTTACACATAAGGAATTTTTTTGAATCTGTCAGATTCCAGATTGGAAAATGCAAAAAGCCTGCTGTCCCAAACACAGGGATCAGCAGACCTTTTGTCGTAATTTCGCTTTTATTTTATTTTTATGCCGCTTTCTTCCTCATCCGCCACCTTACGATGATGTCCATCGCCACCGCGAAGATCAGCATCAGGAGCGCCAGCACCTGGGACACGGGAATCTGGGTGCCGGGAATGAAGAGGGTGTCGGTACGGATGCCCTCTATGACGAACCTGCCCAGTCCGTATCCACCTAAGTACAGCAGACAGATTTCCCCCTGGAACCGCTTATGTTTCCGGAAGCATAGGAGCGCCGCCAGCACCAACAGGTTCCACAGGCTCTCGTAGAGGAAGGTAGGATGCACATTGATATAGTTTGCCCCCTCCGGAATGTGGGCCGCTATGTTCTCGGAAATATCCCTGGCACGCACCGCCTCGATGGGGAGCTGCATGGAAAACAGGCCGTCATAATACTCACCGAAGACTTCACGGTTCATGAAGTTCCCCCAGCGGCCGATGGCCTGTCCCAGAATCAGGCCAGGCATGCAGGTATCTCCCATCAACAAAGGATTTTTCTTTTTTACCCGGCAATAGACGAACAAAGTGACAAACGCGGCTATCACCCCGCCGTAGATGGCCATGCCACCATTCCTGGTATTGAATATGCTCAGCAGATTATCCTTGTAATAATCCCAGGCGAACACCACGTAGTAGATGCGGGCCCCGATGATGGAGAAGATGACGGCATAAATAGCGAAATCCCAGTAGTCGTCCGGATTCTGCCCTGTCACCTTGGCCATGTACGCCGCCATGAGGATGCCCGCCAGCACGCCGATGCCGATGATCAGGCCATAGTAGGCAATGCTGAAGCCAAAGATGCTGAAGGACTTGGGCACGTCCCTCAAGTAAATTCCCAGGTTCGGGAATGCGATATCTCCTGGATTCATAAAGCACTTCCTTTCAGGCTCCTGCCCCATCTCTCCAGGTCTGCGGAGCCGACAAAATTACGTTATATCCGTTATGCTTATACATTAAAGCGGAACAGGATTACATCGCCGTCTTTCACCACATAGTCCTTGCCCTCTATGCCCACTAGCCCCTTCTCACGGGCGGCGGACAGGGAGCCCTGCTCCAGGAGGTCTCGGTAGTTCACCACTTCCGCCTTGATGAAGCCCCTCTCGAAGTCGGAGTGAATCTTCCCTGCGGCCTGGGGAGCTTTGGTGCCGATTTTGATGGTCCATGCCCTGGTCTCGTCCTCCCCGGCGGTGAGGAAGCTCATCAGCCCCAGGATATGGTAGCTGGCCCTGATCAGCTTCTCCAGGCCCGATTCCGAAAGGCCCAGCTCCTCTAAGAACATGGCCTTCTCGTCCTCGTCCAGCTCGGAGATTTCCTGCTCGATCTGGGCGCAGATGACGAAGACCTCGCTGTCCTCCTGCCCGGCGAATTTCCGCACCTTGGCCACTTCTCCATTGGAAACGCCGTCGTCGGCCAAATCCTCCTCCGCCACATTGGCGGCATAGATGACGGGCTTGTAGGTCAGCAGATTGTATTCCCGGAGCAGCGCCCGCTCGTCCTCGTCATCCGCCTCCATGGTCTTGGCGGGCTTCCCGCTCTCCAGATGCTCCTTAATCCGCTCCAGCAATGCCAGCTCCTTGGCGCAGGTCTTGTCCATCCTGGCCGCCTTGGAGACCTTGGAGAGCCTGCGCTCCAGCACCTCCAGGTCGGAGAAGATAAGCTCCAGATTAATCGTCTCGATGTCCCGGAGGGGATCGATGCTGCCGTCCACATGGATTACATTCGTATCTTCAAAACATCTGACCACATGGACGATGGCGTCCACCTCCCGGATATTGCTCAGGAACTGGTTGCCCAGGCCCTCCCCTTTGGAGGCCCCTTTCACAAGGCCGGCGATGTCCACGAATTCAATCACCGCGGGGGTGACCTTCTTCGACTGGTACATGTCCCCCAGGAGCTTCAGCCTCTCATCCGGCACGGCTACGATTCCGATATTGGGGTCGATGGTACAGAAGGGGTAATTGGCGGATTCCGCGCCCGCTTTGGTCAATGAGTTGAACAGTGTGCTCTTTCCTACGTTCGGTAGGCCGACTATGCCTAATTTCATATTCTGATATACCTGTCCGAAAATCCCTTGTTTATAAGGGTTTTCGCCTTTCTCTATAATATTGCTGCACAATCTTCCTTACATCAATGCTGCGTTTACAGCCGCTCATCATCTATCATTTCACCGCATCGCAGAAGCTTTGCGCCTCTCCCCTTGCCGGGCTCTGCGGCTCAGCTCCATATCGATGGCAGACGCTATCCTGTCCTTCACCATCCCGGCTATCTCTGCCGTATTCATTTTCCCGTACTCCTCATAGCGGATAGGCTCCAGGAAATGCACCTGGGTCTTCACCTTCCGCAGGGAATTCACTCCGAAAGGCTTGTAGGAATCGATGATGGCCACCGGCACAATTGGAGCCCTGGCCCTGGTGGCGCACTTAAAGGAACCTGCCATGAAATCCTGCAGTTCGTTCTTATTGTGGTCATAGCCGCCCTCGGGAAATATGATATAGCGTCTCCCGTTCTTCACCTCATCGGCAATCTGCAGGATGGTCTTCAACTGCTTCCTCATGTCGGTCTTGTCCAGCCTGCTGCCCTGTACCAGGTCGATGAAGGAGTCCGTGATGGGCAGCCTGGAGCGGTAGGCATCTATGACGATGGTGCAGGGTTCTGGATGGGAGCTCATGATTCCCAACGTATCGAACTTCCCCTGGTGGTTGGAGTACATGACATAGCCACCTTCCTCGGGCAACAACTCCTGCCCGAAGCTCTCCGTCTCTATCCTCCCGTTTCGCATCATGATTCTGATGCACTTCCTTGCCATCTTATAGCGCTCCTCCTCCGAATAGCGCTCCCCGTGCCGTTCTATATAATGCGCCTTGCAGATATAGTAGACCACAAACGGCAAAGAGACTATGACCACATAGCATATCCTTATCACATCAACACCCCATACTCAACAACACAAAATCCCTCAGCTCCGGCAAGCCCCTTACGTCCGGCTTCCCGTCATGCCCTCCGCGGCGGCAGCGCCCTCCCAGGCGGTTTGGGCCATCCGTGAATCGGTACAGCCCAAGCGCCAGAACCGCACATCGGGTACTTTCCGAGCTCAGAACAGCTTCTTTCCGTCCACGCCTTATTCATGGCCGTCCCAGCAGTAAGTGCACAGCTTCTCCCTGTCGATCCCCACGGAGGCGATCATATCGTCCAAACGATGGTAGCGCAGGGTGGTGAAGTTCAGCTGCTTCCCGATGCGCCCCACCATCTCCTTGTATTCCACCGTATCGGGATTCACATACGCTTTCAGGTCGATCTCCCGCCCTTCCTGCTCCATCTCCTTAAGCACTCTCCTGGCGATCAGATCCATCTCCGACTTTGACCTGGAGAAATTCAGATACTTACAGCCGAACATCACCGGCGGGCATGCGGGCCGGATATGCACCTCCTTGGCGCCGCTGTGGTAGAGGAATTCCGTGGTCTCCCGCATCTGCGTGCCCCGGACGATGGAATCGTCGATCATCAGCAGGCTCTTCCCCTCTATCAAATCCTTCACCGGAATCAGCTTCATCTTGGCGATCAGGTTCCGCTGGGTCTGGATCGTGGGCATGAAAGACCTGGGCCAAGTGGGCGTGTACTTGACGAAGGGCCTTGAGAAAGGTATCCCCGACTTGTTGGCATAGCCGATGGCATGGGCGATACCGGAATCGGGCACTCCCGCCACGATGTCCGGCTTCACGTCATCCCGCTCGGCTAACAGAGCGCCGCAGTTGTACCGCATCTTCTCCACGCTGATTCCCTCGTAGGAGGATGTGGGATATCCATAGTATACCCAAAGGAAGGTACAGATTTTCATCTCCTTCCCGGGCTGCATCAAAGTATGGGTTCCCTCGGGCGTTATCACCGCTATCTCACCGGGGCCCAGCTCCCTCTGGAATTCATACCCCAGGTTCAGATAGGCAAAGCTCTCGAAGGAGACGCACCATGCGCCCTCCTTTTTCCCCACGGACACGGGAGTCCTGCCATGGAGGTCCCTGGCGGCATATACCCCCTTGGACGTCATGATCAGCAGCGTCATGGAGCCGTCGATGGATTCCTGGGCATACCGGATGCCCTCCACCAGGTTGTCCTTCTGATCCACCAGATAGGCCACCAGCTCCGTGGGATTCAAATCCCCGCCGCTCATCTCCAGGAAATGGGCATGGCCCTTGGAGAGCAGCTCCTCCGTCAGCTTCGCCGCGTTGTTGATCTTGCCCACCGTGGCGATGGCGTATGTCCCATGGTGGGAACGGACCATCAGCGGCTGGGGCTCGAAGTCCGAGATGCAGCCGATGCCGATGTTCCCCTCCATCTCATTGAAATCCTTGTCGAACTTTGTCCGAAAAGGCGCGTTCTCTATATTATGTATGGCCCTGTCGAATCCCTTCTCTTTACCATAGACCACCATTCCCGCCCTCCTGGTTCCCAGATGGGAATGATAGTCCGTTCCGAAGAACAAGTCAAAGACACAATCCTCCTTGGATGCAACACCAAAAAATCCGCCCATTCTAAGCCTCCCGAATTCTTATCTTTCTTCCAAAGTATCCCCATATTCTGCGGCTGAACACACACTTTAAAACATTCTTCGTGATTTTTTTCACACAGTGACTTCCGCTTTCACGCCCAGCAGCTCCTTGTTCTCCTCCAGCACCGGACGAATCACTTCCCTTAAGAAAGCCTCCACCTGCTCCTTGGAGCGCCCCACATATCTGGCAGGATCCATGGATGCCTGCAGCTCCTCCAGGCCCATGGGGAACGCGGGATCCGCCGCGATCAGCTCCAGCAGATTGTTCTCCTTCCCCTCCGCCTTCACGTTGCGCCCGGCCTCCATAGACAGCTCCCTGATGCGCTCATGGAGCTCCTGGCGGTTGCCTCCCAGCTTCACGGCATCCATCATGATGTTCTCCGTGGCCATGAAGGGCAGCTCGCTCATGAGATGCTTCTCGATGACCTTGGGGTACACCACCAGCCCGTCCACCACGTTCAGGCACAAATCCAGGATGCCGTCCACCGCAAGGAACCCCTCCGGAATGGACAGCCTCTTATTGGCGGAATCGTCCAGCGTCCTTTCGAACCACTGAGTGGCCGAGGTGATGGCCGGGTTCAGCGCGTCAATCATCACATATCTGGACAGGGAGGCAATCCTCTCGCAGCGCATGGGATTGCGCTTATAGGCCATGGCCGAGGATCCGATCTGGCTCTTCTCGAAGGGCTCCTCCACCTCTTTTAAATGCTGGAGCAGACGGATGTCATTACTCATCTTGTGGGCGGAGGCCGCGATGCCCGCCAGCACATTGGCCACCCTGGTGTCCACCTTTCTGGAATAGGTCTGGCCGGACACGGGGAAGCACTCCGCGAACCCCATCTTCTCCGCAATCATGGGGTCTATCTTATCAATGGTCTCCTGGTCTCCGTCAAACAGCTCCAGAAAGGAAGCCTGGGTGCCGGTGGTGCCCTTGGAGCCCAGAAGCTTCATATTCCCCAACACATAGTCCAAATCCTCCAAATCCAGGTAGAACTCCTGCATCCACAGCGTGGCCCGCTTCCCCACCGTGGTGGGCTGGGCCGGCTGGAAATGGGTGAAGGCCAAAGTGGGCTGGGCCTTATGCTCTTCCGCGAAATCGGCCAGTTCCTTGATGACATTCACCAGCTTCTTCTTCAGGAGCCTTAAGCCCTCCCGCATCACGATGATGTCCGTATTGTCCCCCACATAGCAGGAGGTGGCCCCCAGGTGGATGATGCCCGCGGCCTTCGGGCACTGCTGCCCATAGGCGTACACATGGCTCATGACATCATGGCGGACCTCACGCTCCCTGGCCTTCGCCACGTCGTAGTTGATGTCGTCCACATGGGCCTTCATCTCCGCAATCTGCTCATCCGTGATGACAGGCCTGCCGTCCTGGCTCAGGCCCAGCTCCTTCTCCGTCTCCGCCAAGGCAATCCACAACCGCCGCCATGTACTGAACTTCATGTCCGGTGAGAAGATGTACTGCATCTGTCTGCTGGCGTAGCGCTCCGACAGGGGGCTCACATATTTGTCCGCGGAATTCTCTTTCTCCATGGAATGCTCTCCTTCCATGGAATGCTCTTTTTCCATACTCATCCTGCTTCTCCTTTATCTATCTTTCCTGCTGCATGTTCCGCATATATTTTCCATATTGTTCTATATCCGCGCTGTCATGCCTTTTCCGGCTGAACTATCATATCTTAGAAAAAGCCATAAGTCAATAGGCAGAATCCTCGTAC
>CAMQOJ010000255.1 GCA_947003375.1 uncultured Lachnospiraceae bacterium | reverse complement strand
GATGTGTATAAGAGACAGATCCCAACTGGAGCAGCTTGTAAGCGTCCTCGCACAGGCTGAACGGATCTGCGTCTTTGGCGTAGGCACTTCGGCATCCATCGCGGAAGACTCCCAATATCGTTTCCTTCAGCTGGGATATCCTTCCTCCTGCTACACGGACATCCTGTTTATGCCCGTGGCCGCCATGAATATGAAAAAAGGGGAGGTCGCCATCGGAATCAGCCACAGTGGCCGTACCGAGGCCACTCTGGAAGCAGTGCGCCTGGCTAAGGAACAGGGGGCGCTCTCTGTAGCAATCACCAGCTATCGGGCAAGTCCCCTGGCTCAAATGGCCGATTACACACTTGTCGCCTATGCGGACGACATCACATATCCGGTGGAAGCAGTGTCGGCCCGGCTGGCCCATCTGTGCCTTATGGACGTGCTGACCGTTGCCCTGGCATTACAGGGAGGAACGGAAACCGCTGAGCGCCTGGCATCAAAAAACCGGATTTTGGAGCATATCCGCAGAAAGGAGGAGTCATGAAGGATTCTGCCCGGCGGTTCCGATTTGCTGCCGCTTATGTATCTTATGCCGCTGTCTACATTGCACGGATGAATCTGACGATAGCCGCACCTGCCCTGATTGAGGAGGGTATCCTGACCGCCTGGCAGATCGGGCTGATGGGCGGCGTATTCTTTCTTCTATATTCTCTGGGGCAGCTGCTGAACGGATGGCTTGGAGATATCTTTTCCGCAAGACGGATGGTTACGGTAGGTCTCCTTCTGACAGCCGCAAGTAATGTCGGAATCGGGCTGTCTCTGCAGGCCGATAATGCTATCTGTCTATGGGCGCTGAACGGATTTGCCCAGTCCATGCTGTGGGGGCCGCTGCTGCGCACCGTTGGATGCATGTATCCTTCCGGGAAGAAATCCTTTGCGGCATCTGTGCTGGGCTCTTCTATCGGAGTGGGAAGTGTACTGGGAATTGCGCTGGCGGCAGGAACGATCCCGGCTCTTGGAGTTCGGTATGCCTTCCTGCTGCCGGGAGGATTCGCCTTCCTTTCAGCGGGCATGTCCTTCCTGCTGCTTCCCGCAGAACCAAGGCGGCACAAAAGGGCCCAGGCATCTGAGGACAGCCTTCATGCCCTGTTGAACCCGCAATTGCTGATTCTGCTGATTCCCGCCCTGTGTCATGGAATCCTCAAGGATGGCATTAATCTGTGGGCGGCAACCTTTTTTATAGATACATATAAAATAGACCTGGCGTCTATGTCGTTCTATGTGTTTGCGGTGCCCCTGCTCAGCCTTGCCGGCCGGCTGGTCTATATGCCATTATACCAGTTGTTCCGCCGGCAGGAGCATATTGTTTCCATAGTATCGCTGGGAATATGTGCCGTATGTCTCATACCGCTCTGCCTGCCGGGAACGCCGGCCGGGGCAGCCGCGCTATGCCTGGGGATGAATGCGGCTGCCCTCTCCCTGGTCAACGCCTCCTTTCTCACCATCTATCCCATGAAATATCAAGGTGCGGGATGTGTGTCCAGGGTAGTGGGGCTGCTGGATTTTGCGACCTATGCCGGCGCAGGCATCGGCTCCCTGGTCTATGGAAAGCATCTTGAGGAAAATGGCTATGCCGGAATGTTCTTCGCGTGGATGCTTCTGGCAGCGGCGGCGATTCTCCTTCTCCGCTTCATACAGCGCAGCGGTATGAAACAATTCAGATTCTTAAGGAAAGGAGCGTGACAGCGTCTCAGATCCGGGCGGTCCTGGCGGAAAGAAGCGGAAATTCCATAACCATAACTTTGGCGGGGAGATATGCAAACGGCTATCAGGTATGGTATACTGTTGCCATCGATGGGGACGGACGGTTCGCCGCCGGTTATCAGACCAGGGGCGGGAGGCCGGCGGTTCCTTCGGAATTCGTGATTTGGGAAGCGAAGGCGCTTTGCGGAGCAGAAGGAGGTAATTGATGATGTATAAATATAAGGATGCATCCCTGCCCATAGAGGAGCGGGTAGCGGATCTGCTTTCCAGGATGACCCTGGAAGAAAAAATCATGCAGATAGACCAATATTCTATCATAGGCGACTATACCAAAAGGGATGCCGAGGAAAGGGTGGAGGAATTTCGCTGGGAAGAATTTGAGGAAGCTATAAAAGACAGAAGCGTGGGCAGCGTACAGTTCCGCTCCGCCAGCCCGCAGCTGGCCAATCAGCTGCAGCGCTACGCGGTGGAAAAGACCCGCCTGGGGATACCGTTCCTCTTTAGCGAGGAGGCGCTGCATGGGCTTTATGACGGCTATGCCACCTGCTTCCCGCAGCAGATCGGCCTGGCTGGCACCTTTGAACCGGAGCTGGGACGGCGGATGGGGCGCGCCATCGGGGCGGAAGCAAGGGCCAGCGGGGTTCACGAAACCTGGAATCCTGTAATGGACTTAAGCTGGGATCCCCGCTATGGAAGGGTGGAGGAAGCCTTTGGCGAGGATACCTATCTGGGCGGCGAGTTTGCCAGAGAAATCGTAAAGGGAATGCAGGGAGAGAGTCTGAAGCGCCCGGATACGGTGGCGGCAGAGCCCAAGCATTACTGTGGCTACGGAACGCCTGTGGGAGGGCTGAATTGCGCGCCCTCCGCCATGGGACGCCATGACGTGTTCGCCTGGGGGCTGCCGGTTTTCGAGCAGGCTTTCGTGGAGGGCGGCGCCTGGAATGCTATGTGCTCTTATGCGGCCATTGACGGACAGCCCGTGGCCTCTGACCGTGAGCTGCTGACGGATGTGCTCCGGGGACAGTACCACATGCCCGGCTTCGTGCGTTCTGACATGACTGCTGTGGCCCGGTTGAAAGGCAGTTTTTACACGGCGAAGGATAACCGGGAGGCCATCCGCCAGGGGATGGAGGCAGGGGTCGACCTACAGCTGTATGATTTCACCCATAAGGAATGGATGGAGAGTATCCGCAGCCTGATCGAGAACGGCGAGATGTCCGAAGAGGTATTGGACACGGCCTGCGGACGGGTGCTGAAGCTGAAGTTCGCGCTGGGGCTGTTTGAAAATCCCTATGTGGACGAGAGCCTGTACGACAAGACAGTGAACTGCGAAGCGCATCAGGAGACCGCCCTGGATATTGCCAGAAAGTCAATCTGTCTGCTGAAAAACGAAAAGCACATTCTGCCCCTGTCCGATTCCTATAGGGTCATCGCCGTAGTGGGGCCGGGAGCGGACGAAGCGGCGCTGGGGGATTATGCTCCGAAGACGGCCGATTCCCATAAAGTGACTGTTTTGGACGGCATCCGGAAGCTGGCAGGAGAAGACGGAAGTGTAATCTATGAAAAGGGCTGCAGCTATCTGGGGGAGACGGTCTTCCCCTTCCAGACCGATTGGCTCGCCGATGAGGACGGAGAAGCGGGGCTTACCGCGCGCTACTATAATAACTGGGATTTGAGCGGTGAACCGGTGGTGACGCGCAGGGACAGTATGGTCAATTTCAACTGGATCTATGCCAAGCCCCATGCGGATGTGGAGGCAGAGCGCTTCTCTGTGGCATGGACCGGAAGGCTGAAGGCCAGGAGCGGCTTCCGGGGCTGCATTGCCATTCCCGGACAGGACAGCATGCGGCTGTATGTGGACGGGAAGCTGCTCATCGATGCCTGGAACCAGGGCGGCGGCCGGGCCGGGGAGGCTTCCCGGATGGCGGATTTCGTCTTTGAGGAAGGGCGGGAATACGATATCCGCCTGGAATTCTGCAATGATGCCAGAGGAGCCAGGGTGGTCTTCGGCTACAATAAGGGCAGAGAGGACTGGGGGCCTGCCATCGATATGGTGAGGAAAGCGGACGTGGCTATCGTCTGTCTGGGGGACAATGTGGAGACCAGCGGAGAGAATTTGGACCGCACGGATTTGGTTCTGCCCGGAAAGCAGCAGGAGTTCCTGAAGGAAATCGCGGCCACGAAAACCCCTGTGGTGCTGGTGCTGCAAAACGGCAGGCCCCTTGCGCTGACCTGGGAGGAAGCCCATATCCCGGCCATCCTGGAATGCTGGTTCCCGGGGGAGAAGGGCGGCAGGGCCATCGCGGAGGTCTTGTTCGGGAAAACGTACCCTTCCGGACGGCTTCCCATGTCCTTCCCCAGAACTGTGGGGCAGGTGCCCTGCAATTATAACCGGCTTCCCGGAGGCGGATGGTGCTACGTGGAGATGGACTGGAATCCGCTGTATCCCTTCGGCTATGGGCTGACATACACCAGCTTTTCCTACAGCGATCTGAAAATCCAGGGGGACGGGATTGCCGCGGAGGCCGTAGAGAAGGGAGCCGCCGTAAAGGTGTCCTTCACTGTCACCAATACGGGCAGCTGCTTCGGAGAAGAGACGGCGCAGCTCTATCTTCGGGATCTGGTTTCCAGTACCGTGAAGCCTGGGAAAGAACTGGCAGGCTTCAAAAAGGTCGCCCTGCATCCCGGGGAGAGCCGCAGGGTAGAGTTTGCTGTCGGCAGCAGGCAGCTGCGGACCCTGAACCGGAACCTTCAGTGGCATGTGGAACCCGGAGGCTTCAGGGTCATGGTCGGGGACAATGCGGCGGACATTCTGCTGACAGGGGAATTTATGCTGCAGGCCTAAGGAAGCCTATGGAAATTTCTGGCGGCATTTGCTATACTTATCCTAAGCATTCCGCCGGACGGCAGGGGAAGGGGCCGGGGCGATGCGGCAAAATGGCAGAACAGGAGGCAGAGACAATGGAGCAATACATAAAACCTCCGGTGGAGGTTCGGTATCGGGAGGAGCTGGAGGCATTAAAGGCCAACGATACAGCCAGCCGTCCGGAGAACTGGCAGATGTCCCCCAGAGCGGTGCGGACCTTCATCCTGGGGAGTGCAAAGCCCGTCTTGTACAACGGAAAAGAATATACCATAGAAAAGAAATACTTCGGCAACGATGCGCTGGTGGAGCGCTGCATCGTGACCCTGGCGGGCAACAGGGGCCTGATGCTGGTGGGGGAACCAGGGACGGCCAAGACCATGCTCTCGGAGCTCCTCTCCGCCGCCATCAGCGGGGTCAGCACCAACACGATCCAGGGCACGGCGGGGACTACCGAAGATATGATAAAATATTCCTGGAATTACGCGCTCCTGCTGGCAAAGGGGCCCAGTAGAGAGGCCCTTGTCCCCTCGCCCCTCTACGTGGGGATGGAGAAGGGGATACTGACCCGGTTCGAGGAAATCACCAGGACGCCCGCGGAGATCCAGGACAGCCTGATCAGCGTGCTTTCCGACAAGGTGCTCAACGTGCCGGAGCTGGGGGACGACGGGTTCCTCTTCGCCAGGCCGGGCTTCAATGTGATCGGCACGGCCAACACCAGGGACAAGGGCGTGAACGAGATGAGCAGCGCCCTGAAGAGGAGGTTCAATTTCGAGACGGTGATGCCCGTGCGGGAGGCGGCGATGGAGAAGCGGATCATCGTGAACGAGGTGGAGAAGCTGGCGGCGGAGAGCCATATAGCCATGGAAGTGGACGAGGACGTGGCGGAGATCCTGGCCTCCACCTACCACGAGCTGCGGGAGGGGGTCTCCTCCTACGGGCACAGGATTGACAGGCCGTCGGCGGTGATGAGCACGGCGGAGGCGGTGTCGGTGTACTACCAGGCTATGATCACAGGCTATTACTACGGGGACGGGACGATCGGCATGGACAGCCTGGTGCAGAACCTGGTGGGAGCGATCTCCAAGGAAAACAAGGACGACCTGGAGAAGGTGAAGGGGTATTTCAACACGGTGATCCGGGACAAGAGCAGCAAAGAGGGCGGATTATGGAAAGAATATTACGAAGCAAGGAAATGGCTGAGATAATCCTGCTTCCGGTCCGCCATCACAGTCCCGCCTGCGCGTACCATGTGGACCGGACAATCGAGGAGCTGCGGCCGGACATCATCCTGGTGGAGGGGCCGGACAATGCGGATTCCCTGATTCCGGTGATGGTCCATGACCAGACGAAGGCGCCCTTTGCCATCTATTATTCCTGTCATGACCAGTCAGGCCGGATTTCGGAGGACAAGGAGCGCTATAAATGCTATTACCCTTTTCTGGACTATTCGCCAGAGCTGGCGGCATTCCGGGCGGGAAAACGGCTGGGGATCCGGACGGCTTTCATCGACCTGCCTTACGGCGACATCCTGGCGGCCTCCCGGGAGGGGAAGGGCCTGCGGAAGGAGGAAGAGGAGAAGAGCAATTACAACGACGACTACCTGCTGTCCCGAAACGACTATCTGCGTCAGCTCTGCGAGCGGACGGGGCTGCGCAGCTTCGATGAGTTCTGGGAGAAGTATTTCGAACTGAACGGTATGCGGGATGAAAGCAAGCGCTGGTTCGACAACCTGCAGGTGTACTGCGGGCTGGCCAGGGAGAACACGCCCCGGGAATCCATGGAGGAGGACGGA